>DASPIR010000010.1 GCA_035628995.1 Clostridia bacterium
ATACAGCCTCTTCTGCGCTGATGACATCTCATAATATGGTCTCTCCTCTATACGCTCTATAGCTGCATATATGTTTTCTGCATGTCCTTTTATGTACTCTGACAATCCTTTGATTGTAGGTATCCTGAATATTTCTTTTAATGGTACTTCTACACTGAGTTCCTTATGTATCTTTGACATCATGCTTGTTGCTTTCAGTGAATGCCCGCCTAGGTCAAAGAAATTCTCATTGATTCCTACCTGCTCTACCTTCAATACTTCTTGCCATATCTTTACAAGTTTCTCTTCTGCCTCATTTCTTGGTGCTTCGTATTCCACTCCTGTATTAATGTTTCCATCTGGTTCCGGCAATGCCTTCATATCTATCTTCCCGTTCTGTGTTAAGGGTATCTTCTCCAGCTGTACAAAGTATGCCGGTATCATGTAGTCCGGTAATCCCTTACCAAGGTACTCTCTCAGTTCGCTTACTGTCAGTTCTTTTTCTCCTACTATGTATGCACATAGATACTTGCTTCCATTTTCGTCGTCCTTTGCCAACACTATCGCGTCTTTTATGTGTTCATGAGATAGCAAGCGGCTCTCTATTTCTCCCAGCTCTATCCTAAAACCTCTAATCTTTACCTGGTGATCTATTCTGCCTAAAAATTCTATATTTCCGTCAGGCAGCCATCTTGCCAAGTCCCCTGTTCTATACATCCTTGTTCCCGGTTCGAAGGGATTCGGTACAAACTTTTCTTCAGTTAGTTCTGGTTTATTCAAGTATCCTCTCGCCAGTCCGTCCCCCGATATGCATAGTTCTCCGGCTGTTCCAATTGGTTGAAGCTTGTTGTTTCTATCCACTATATATATATTGGTGTTTGATATTGGTTTGCCTATTGGTATATTATCGTTCTGTTTAGTTATATAATAGCTTGTTGTCACTACAGTATTTTCTGTTGGTCCGTAATTATTTACAACATCATAGCTATTATGCTTGTACTGCTTTAATTTGTCTCCTCCGGTCAGTAGTAGTCTCAAGGCTCTGTTTTCCAACTTCATAAACTGCTCACATACCTGAGTAGGTAAAAAGGATACGGTTATTCCATTCTTCTCTATATATTTATTTAAGCTTTCAATATTCAGCATTATATCTTTACTAATGATAAATAAGCTTGCACCTTTAATTAAATAAGGAAATGTTTCCCATACTGACGCATCAAACCCAAATCCTGCATATTTAGTTGCCTTATCTTCTTGAACTATATTGAACTGATTGATATGCCAATTACACAGGTTTTGCAGTGATTTATGCTCTATCATTACTCCCTTGGGTCTGCCTGTGCTTCCGGATGTATATATCACATATGCCGGATTATCTGACCCGTTAGACGCTTCTAAATTATTGCTGTCTCCTGCATACGACCGCTCATCGCCCAGCTCTATTACTTCTCCGTCAAAGACAGTCTTATCCCTTAGATGCTGCTGCACCAGAAACAGCTTTGACCCACTGTCTTCCAGCATGTACCTTATCCTGTCAGCAGGATACTCAGGGTCTATAGGCAGATATGCTCCCCCTGCTTTCAATATCCCCATTATCCCTGTTATCATCTCTAAAGACGGCTCTACCATGATGCCTACTATACTATCAGGCACTACTCCCTTTTCTTTCAATACCCTTGCAAGCTGGTTAGCTTTCTCGTTTAGCTCCCTGTACGTAAGCTGCTTGTCTTCATACACCACTGCCACATTATCAGGTGTCTTTTTCACTTGCTCCTCAAACAATTCATGTATTGTCTTATCTTTCGGATACTCTGCATATGTATTGTTGAACTCAACCAGCAGCTTATGTTTCTCTTCTTCGCTCAACATATCTATTTCAGATATCTTTACTTCTACAGTCTTTGTTATGTTTGCAAGTATGTTTGTCAGGTGTTTAGCTAACCCCTCTATTGTTTCTTTCCTGAATAGCTTTGTGCAGTATTCTATATTTAGTCCTAACTTTTCTCCTGATTCCATTGCATTTAGAGTTATATCAAACTTGGATATTCTATGTCCGTTCTCATGGCTCCTAACTCTCAACCCTTCTATGTTCAGCGCTTCCATCTCTTCATTCTGCAATGCAAACATTACACTAAATAATGGATTTCTGCTCATATCACGACCTATGTCCAGTTTCTCTACCAGCTCTTCAAACTGGTAACCCTGGTTTTCATATGCCTTAAGGCATTTTACCTTTACTTCTTCTAAAAACTCTCTGAATGTCTTATTTCCATCAGGATAGTTCCTCATTGCCAGTGTGTTTACAAACATGCCAATGATGTTCTCCAGGTCTGCATGAGGTCTCCCGGCGATCGGACTTCCCACTACTATGTCCTCCTGCCCGCTGTATTTGGACAATAGTATATTAAAGCCAGCCAATAGCACCATGTACATGGTTGCTCCTGTCTCTTTTGCTATTTTCCTTAGTCCCTCTGTTATCTCGTTATTTAATTCAAAGTAAACATTGTCTCCTTCAAAACTTTGTATGGCAGGTCTGGGGTAATCTGTCGGCAGGCTAAGTATGGGTATCTCTCCTGCAAAGACTTCCAGCCAATGTTCTTCCTGCTTCTTCATTGCCTTGCTGCTTAACATACTATTTTGCCATGCTGCATAATCTTTGTATTGCAGCCTTAGTGGTGACAGTTCCCGCCCTTCATACAGCTTTACAAATTCGTCTGTCAGTACTCCCATTGAAGTCCCGTCAGATATAATGTGGTGCATGTCGAACATAAGTATATATTTTTCTGAATACAGTTTAATAAGCCCCACCCTCAAAAGTGGTGCTTTACCTAAATCAAAGGGTCTTATAAAGCTTCTTGCTATTCCTTTTACCTCTTCTGCAGATAATGCTTTATCCGTATACTCTATTTCAAACTCTAATTCCTTATGTATTTTCTGCACTATCTCCTCTCCAATAAGCTCAAAGCTTGTCCTGAAGGATTCATGCCTCTCAATTAGCTTCCTGAATGCACCTTTCAGTCTTTCTGCATCCAGCTTCCCTTCTATCTCCATTACTCCTGGTATGTTGTATCCGGTACTTTCCTGGTCAAACTGCTGCAGTGTGTACAGCCTCTTCTGCGCTGATGACAGCTCATAATGCGGTCTCTCCCCTATAAGCTCTATAGCTGCATATACTTTTTCCTCCTGTCCGCTTATGTATTCCGCTATTCTTTTTATTGTGGGCGCCTTGAATATCTCTCTTAGCGGCATTTCTACGTTCAGTTCCTTGTGTATCTTTGCGACAAGGCTTGTTGCCTTCAGTGAATGCCCACCAAGTTCAAAGAAGTTGTCATTGATTCCTACCTGCTCTACTTTCAATACTTCTTGCCATATCTTTACCAGCTTCTCCTCTATCTCATTCCTCGAAGCTTCATATTCTACTCCTGCTGTCGTACTACTGTTAGGCTCGGGTAACGCCTTTCTGTCTATCTTTCCATTGGGTGTTAGCGGCATCGATTCCAGTTGTACAAAGTATGACGGTATCATATACTCTGGTAATTCTTTACCTAGGTATTCTCTTAGCTCACTCACTGTCAGTCCTCTACCCGCTGTTATATATGCACATAAATACTTATCACCATTTTTATCTTCTCTTGATATTACTATTGCATCTTTTACAGCTTCATGTTTCAATAGGCGGCTCTCTATCTCCCCCAGCTCTATCCTAAAACCTCTAATCTTTACCTGGTGATCTATCCTGCCTAAAAATTCTATATTTCCGTCAGGCAGCCACCTTGCCAAGTCCCCTGTTCTATACATTCTTGTTCCCGGTTCGAAGGGGTTCGGTACAAATTTTTCTTCAGTTAGTTCTGGTTTATTCAAGTATCCTCTCGCCAGTCCGTCTCCCGATGCGCATAGTTCTCCGGATATTCCAATTGGTTGAAGGTCGTTGTTTCGATCTATTATGTATATGCTGGTGTTTGATATTGGTTTGCCTATTGGAATATTATCCTTCTGCTCAGTTATATAATAGCTTGTTGTCACTACAGTATTTTCTGTTGGTCCGTAATTATTTACAACATCGTAGCTATTATGCTTGTACTGCTTTAATTTGTCTCCTCCGGTCAGTAGTAGTCTCAAGGCTCTGTTTTCCAATTTCATAAACTGCTCGCATACCTGAGTAGGTAAAAAGGATACGGTTATTCCATTCTTCTCTATATATTTATTTAAGCTTTCAATATTCAGCATTATATCTTTACTAATTATAAATAAGCTTGCACCTTTAATTAAATAAGGAAATGTTTCCCATACTGACGCATCAAACCCAAATCCTGCATATTTAGTTGCCTTATCTTCTTGAACTATATTGAACTGATTGATATGCCAATTACACAGGTTTTTCAGTGATTTATGTTCTATCATTACTCCCTTGGGTCTGCCTGTGCTTCCGGAGGTATATATCACATATGCCAGATTATCCGTCCCGTTAAAAGTCTCTAGATTATTTCTGTCTCCTGCATACGACTGCTCATCGTCCAGTTCTATTACTTCTCCATCAAAGACAGTCTTATCCCTCAGATGCTGCTGCACGAGGAGCAGCTTTGACCCACTGTCTTCCAGCATGTACCTTATCCTGTCAGCAGGATATTCAGGGTCTATAGGCAGATATGCTCCCCCTGCTTTCAATATCCCCATGATCCCTGTTATCATCTCTAAAGACGGCTCTACCATGATGCCTACTATACTATCAGACACTACTCCCTTTTCTTTCAATACCCTTGCAAGCTGGTTAGCTTTCTCATTCAACTCCCTATACGTAAGCTGACTATTCTCATACACTACTGCTATATTATCAGGTGTCCTTGCAGCCTGTTCCTCAAACAGCTCATGGATAGTCTTGTCCCTTGGGTACTCAGCATAGGTGTCATTAAATTCATATAATAGCTGCTGCTTCTCCTTCTTGCTTGTCATCTCAATTTCTTTTACACGCTTCTTGCTATTTTCGCTGACATCCCATAATATATTCTTCAGGTGCCCGGTCAGTCTTTTTATCCCGTCTGCTTCATACTTGCCTTCCTTATAGGATATGCTAAGTACGATTTTGTCCTTGAGCATCACTCCCATGGTTATATCGTAGTTTGTCTCTTCTCTTATTTCACCAATCTCAACTTCTACTTTGCCTTCCCTATTAATCAAATGCTTATCTATAGGGTAGTTCTCTATTACCACCAGTGTGTCAAACAGGCTTTCTCCGACCCCTGCTTCTACCGCTCCCTGTATTTCCGCCAGGTCTAGGCTCTCATATGCCTCTCTTTCTCTTGTCTCTCTCTCTACTTGTCTCAGCAATTCCCCTATACTTTCTTTATCTTCTGCCTTTACTCTTATGGGCAGCGTGTTTATGTACAGCCCCACTGCCTCTTCTATCCCCTCCAGCTTTGCCGCCCTTCCCGATACTGTCGTGCCAAATACCACATCTCCCGTATTGTTGTACCGCTGCAGCAGTATCCCCCATGCTGTGTTTATCACTGTTGCCATTGCTGCTTTCTCTTCACGGCATACTCTTTCCATTGCGCCCTTCAATTCCGGCTCCAGTTCCTCATGGTATACGGCTGTTTTTTCTTCCTTTTCTTTCTCTGCTCTATTACCTGTTATTACAGCCTTTTCTTCATAGCCCTTCAGATAACTCTTCCAATATTCAAGCTGTTCCTCCTTGTTTTGCCCCTGCTGCCACTTTACATATTCCTTGAACCTTGGTTTTACTCGTTTTATTGGCGCTTTCCCCTCCAGTATGCTTTCATAGGCTTCTATAAATTCCTTTACTATTATTCCACTGCTCCAACCGTCATAGAGCATGTGATGATTGGTGATTATCATTTCCCCTTCATCTTCGCTAAGCTTTGCCACTGTTATTCTGAAGGGCTCGGTGCCTATGTCTATTCCTTCTTCTTTATCCTTTTCTCTTATCTCTTTTATCAGCTTTTCTGCTTCGTCTTTTTCTGTTATCTCTATATATCTTACCGGCACCTCATATTCTCTTTGTACTATCTGTACCGGTGCCTCAAGCTTCTCCCACTTATATACTGTTCTTAGCATTTCATTGCACTGTACTACATGGTCCCACGCCCTTTTTACTGCTCCGGCGTCTATTGTGCCTTTGAGCCTGAGGCTTAACTGCTCTATATATTCATTGCTCCCGGTATCCTTCAGGTAGTGAAACAGCATTCCTTGCTGCAGCGGTGTTAATGCAAATATATCCTCTACATTTTTCCTTGCAATTTTATTTCTCATTTGTAACACTCCCTTCATTGTTTGAGAACAAAGGCGGCTCAGCCGCATTTGAAGCCCCTGGGCCTTTTCTGAATGTAATGAGGAAATTCTGGCACATATTGAAAATAGAGCAGTCTATTGAATGATAGTTACTTTTTTTACCCTCCATTAGCCTGCTCTATTGAAATTTATTATTCGCGTTTAGCTATCTATATTTAATTTATTATCTACACTTTTCTTCTTATTTTTTTTCGGAAGTACGGCTATCACCAATAACAACATACACCACAGAGTTACAGCTAAAGTTACCCATTTTAGTGATGCAGGTAAAAATCCGGCTACATTCCATCCGCGTACGATCGGTCCATACAATCCTATCCACCACGCAGCTGTTATGAGTACAGGAGCTAATATTCTCAATATTTTTTTCCCCATCTTCTTATCTTTTAAATATGCATATTGTCTTTTCCCCTTCATGATACTATTTGCTACCAACATTGAAGCTGCAACAAATAAGAACCCTAATATGACAGCCAGCATCAATGTACTTCTATCCATGCTATGCATATTGCTATAGAAATCTGGAAGCCCTCCTGTCTGTTGTTCCATCCAGAGTGCTGCAATTTCTCCGATAACATTGTCTCCCATATCGCTATTGGTTAAGATGACCAAGCCTTGCTTTTTGTCCGGTATTTCGACCAATTGAGCCCTCCAGCCCCTGTTAGTTCCTCCATGGCCTACTGCGGTTTCTCCATTGGGCAAATCTATCATTTGGTAGCCTAAACCCCAATCGGCATTTGTCACGCTGGTTGTCATTAAAGCAACTGTTTCAGGCTTCACTACGCCTCTACCTGCGGGTTCCTCGCCCGATACATTCATCACTGCCATTTCAAACTTTGCAAGGTCTGCAGCAGTCGTAAATAATCCGGCTGCAGCTTTTTCAGTGAATAGGTAGTTTGGCAGTGTTTGTCCCAGTACACCATATGCTTTTGACATATTTGCTTTAAACTCATCTTTCCATTCAAATGCACTATTGTTCATTCCTAAAGGCTTCAGTACTTCCTGCTCCATGTATTTTTCAAAGGGCATCCCGCTTACTTCCTCTATCATTAGCTGCAGCAGTGTGTAGCCTCCACCTGAATATTGAAATCTGCTTCCCGGTTCATATATGATTCTTACATCCCCTGCCCCATAGGTTCTTCCGGATAGGGATTCCTCAATGCTTACCAGTTTTTTTGAAGGTGCTGCCCCTGCATAACCTTGCAAAGAAAGTCCAGCGGTATGGCTAAGTATCCTGCGTAATGTAACCCCTTCACTGTTGTATTGGGATTTTGGCAGATGCCACCTTGTTAAATACTCTTCTACAGGTGTGTCCAAGTTTATTTTACCTTGATCCACCAGCTTCATTGCGCCCCAAGCTGTGACCATCTTAGAAACAGAACCAACCTGAAAAATAGTATTTGCTGATATCAGTTTTTTAGCGGATTTATCTGCATAACCATATTCTTTTTCCCAAACTTTATCACCCTCTATCACTGCTATTTTTACCCCGGGAACCCCATATTTTTTCAACAAATCAGGCACCTGACTATCAAGCTTCTTTTGAAACTCCGATGTATTATCTGTGGCTTGTTTTTGTCCCATTGTCATATTCATTCCTGATACTAATGTCACATTTGTAAGCATTGCTATAATGATCAATAGCGAAAAAGCCTTAACTCCTGACATATCCTCGTACCCCCTAATCTTCAAGATTATTAGTAAATTCTCTGAAATGCTTATTCCTGTTTTCTATCAAGCATACGATAAACACCAGTATGCCGGATGCAACCGGTATATATACCCAATCTGCCTTTACAAGCGCAAACCCAAATACCCACATGCCTATAGGTGTTGATATATTCAATGCAGTAAACAATACACCGAATACACGTCCCCTCAGTTCTTCCGGTATCTTTAATTGAAAATGGGTGAAGAGCGGTATGTTTTGTATTGTGTTAAGCATACCGTATAGAAAAATCAGCAGCGCAAATAGTATTGTAATAGTCCATTTGGATGCATCAGCAAAAATAGACACTCTTGGGAAAAACCAAAGTACTATAAGCAAAGCTTGTACCTCAAGAAGTATAAAGAATCTCCTCAGTATCGGAGCATTTGATTTACGTGTCATGACAAATAGTGCACCAACTATTGTCCCTATTGCCCATGATGACTCAATCAATGACAATTGAAAACCGGTTATTTTTATGACATTATAGGTTATATACTGCAATACCAGCAATACCATGGGATTTAAAACGGCATTCAGAGCGACGGCTATTATAAGCAAAAACTTCAATATTTTTTGTGTATTGAGATATGTAAATACTTCTTTCACATTTTCGATATAACTTTTCTGCGGTTTTTCTTCTATAACTTCAGCATTCTTGATAAATATAATGAACATTTCAGAAATCCCTGAAAGAACAAATGATACTGCATTTGCCAGGAATATCGCCTCCATGCCTATTGTTTTATATAGTATGGCTCCGACTATGGGTCCCACTATATTTATTACGGCACCCACCGATTGCAGCGCGGAGTTAGCTTTATTCGTACCTTCTTCACTAACGATATTTGGTATAGATGAATTAATGGATAAGTTGAAGAACGCCTGTATTGTATTTATTACAATGACATATAGAATGAATAAGAGGATCGACGTTGAATACATCTTAAAAAATATCATAAAAATGAACACACATATTCCTGTTAGTATATCGCTTGCTACTATAATCTTTTTCTTGTCATTCCTATCAACAAATACACCGGCAAGTATGTTAACAAACACCCCGGGCAATATGGCAAAACTAATGACCATAGTAAATGCTGAAGCTGATTTTGTTATGTCCAATACATAAAGACTTAATGCAAAGTTAAATATCGCAGTTCCAAGGTTTGATACAAGCCTCCCCATTACAACCAGTATGAAATTCAGTTTAAAGTTGATTGGGATTTGCTTTTCTGTGCTTACTTGTAAATTCTCCATTTGTTTTGTTTCCCTCCTTAATGTTTAATCAAAAAGTATGTCTAAATCTTCTTGCTTAATCTCTATCGTTTCAAAGTCTGACGGTGTAAAATAAACATCATCTCTATTTAAAACATGATCTATTATATATTCCAGGTTTGTTAGATAATTAGTTGAGAATGACTGTAACGTTTCTTCCTCAAATGCTTTATTATTAAAGTTCATATTAAATTCAAGCTGACCCTTTACAACCATACAATTGATTTCTAAAATAGCCGTCATATCATTGTTCATACCCACATCATCACCAGTTTTATTATTAGCGTACGAAAACAACTCATTTTCAACTTCATTATCAAATTGTCCAAGATAATTAAATCTGACTTGTGCTAAGTTTTCGACTTCATCGTTAATATCATGAGTGATATTTCTCAGTATGCCATAATCAATGCCTTCATTAGGCACCCCTCTTAATTCTTCTTTTACAGACTTAATCTGCTCGCTTACATCATCTGAAGCCGCAATAAACCTTACCGGATAAATTGAGGTAAACCATCCCACCGTTCTTGATACGTCTATATCTTCAAAATGCCTGCCATGGCCTTCCAGCTCTATTACAATCTCGTCCATGCCTGTCCAGTCTCTTAGTGTTCTTACAAGGGCAGTAATCAGCAAATCCTTAACATCCGTATTGTATGCTTTATGGCTTTCCTTGAGAAGTTTGCAGGTGTCTCTTTCCCCCAATTCAAAACCAATGATCGATTTACTATGATTGCTCCACTCAGACCTCTGTTTATCCAATGGCAGCTTAAACTTACTGAAGCACAAGTTTTGCCAATAGCTCCTACTGTCTGCTAATTCTTTGCTTTTCAAATAGCTTGTCAGCCAGTCATGCCAATCGCTCATGGATGCAGTCTTTTGCAGCATAGTAATTGCTTTGCCGTTTTTCAATGAGATATAGATATTATAGAAATCTTCAAGAATGATTCTCCATGATACCCCGTCTACAACAATATGATGCGCCGCAAGAAGTACATACTGTTCATTTTCATCCGCATTTATAACCGCACATTTTATCAATAGGGATTTCTCCATATCAAAGCTTGATTTCAAATCTATACCGATTCTTTCCATCTCTAAAGCTTGATTTTCTTTTGAAAAACCAGATATATCGAATATCTCAACATTAAATCCCGTTTTTAAATGATTGTTGTTGAAATATAAGGCGTCTCTTTCAGATTCTAAGTTTAATCTTAGTCCGTCATGGTGCTCTACTATCTTGGTCAATGTTTGTCCAAGTTTTTCAACATCTACTTTTTCTTTAAACCTCAATAAAACCGATTGATCGTAGTAATTAGGACTTTTAAGCTTTAAAGCCGAAAACCATTGGACAATAGGTGTAAACCCAATTGACCCTTCAATAAGACCTTGTTCATATTCCTTTATATTGGAATCTTCCTTGCAATTCAGGCAGCATTGTCGGATTGTTTGGTATGTCAATATATTCTTCACACTGATATCAATCCCTGATTGGCTGAGCCTTGATGCGATTTGAATTGCCTTTATGGAATCTCCGCCTAATGAAAAATAGTTATCCAGCACACCTACCCTGGAAACGCCTAAAATGTCCGCCCATATACCTGCAAATATTACTTCTCGTTCATTCTCCGGCGCAATATATTCATTATCCCGTGAAATAAATTCATTCGGTTCCGGCAAAGCTTTTTTATCTACTTTCCCATTTATGGTTAAGGGTATTTCATTTAATTTTACAAAATATGAAGGAACCATGTACTCCGGCAGTTCATTTATTAGATATTCTCTTAGTTCGGATGCAGCAATATCTGTACTTGATTTCAGATACGCAGCCAAATATTTATCCCCACTGACGGTTTCTCTATCCACAACCACTGCCTGCTCGATTAATGTATGCTTTAACAGCTGGCTTTCTATCTCTCCAAGTTCAATCCTATAGCCCCGGATTTTCACTTGATGGTCTATTCTTCCAATGAATTCAATATTGCCACCCTGTAATCTTTTTGCCAAATCCCCTGTCCGGTACATTTTTTTACCTTCAAGGAAGGGGTTCTCAATAAACTTATCCGCGGTCAATTCGTCTCTTCCCAAATACCCTCTTGAAATTCCGTCTCCTGATATATATTTTTCTCCGGGTACATTTTCCGGTACTGGCTTCATATCCTTATCTAATAGATAAATTTGCACGTTATCCGCAGGAACACCGATCGGCACGTTTGCTCCCAGGTCTTTTTTCTTATCAAATTTGTATATCATACAACCCACGGCTGCCTCAGTAGGTCCGTATTCGTTATAAATTTCTATTTGCTTCCCAAAGCTTTCCTGAATCCTGCCGGCAAGCTCAGTATCCAGTTGTTCGCCTCCCACGATAAGCCTTTTAATAGAAGACATTGTATTATCATCATTCCTAATGATTCTTAAGTGTGCCGGCGTTGCTTTTACGATTCCTGCCTTATTTTCTCTTATCACTTTTCGAATCAATACCTCCTGGTCGTCGTCACCGTATATGACAACGCTGTTACCAGTTATTAAAGGCGTATATATTGAGGTAATTGTAAGGTCGAAAGATACGGTAGTATATAATGGGAAGTTCAAGCTTTCTCCCTTTACATAATTCTTCGCAGCCCAAATTATATAATTGACCAGATTTCTATGCTCCAGCATGACGCCTTTGGGCTTTCCGGTACTGCCCGATGTGTATATCACATATGCTAAATCCTCAGGCATATTTATATTTTGAAGGCTTACTGGTTGTTCTTGAAATGCCTTTTCACCGCAGATATCAATATAATCACCTTCAAATTCATATTTATCTATATATTGTGCCTGAGTTAAAAGTAGTTTTGCCCCGCTGTCCTTCAACATAAAATTGATTCTTTCAGAAGGATAGCCGGGATCAATTGGTAAATAGGCGCCGCCGGCCTTTAATACTGCCAGCATAGCAATCACAAGTTCTATTGAGCGACCTGAAACTATTGCAACTATGTCATTTCTTCCTAAACCCCGGTTTCTCAAAAGACAGGCAAACAGATTAACATGATGTTTCAACTCCTCATAAGTCAGTTTATTATCATTCCAGATGAGCGCAACATTTCCAGGTGTTTTTTCAGCCTGTTCTTCTATTAATTCGATAATAGTCTTATTTTGTGGATAAGCACGACCGGTTTCATTATAGCCATACACAAGTTTTGTCATTTCTTCTTGGGAAAGCATCCTAATATCTGATATCTTAAGCGCTGGGTTCTCCAGTATCTCATTTAAGATATTAAGGTAATGCACCAACAACCGCTCTATGGTTTTTTCTTCGAATAGCTTTGTACAATATTCCACTTCTATGCAAATTCTCTTATCAAGCTCCCACGCAAAAAAAGTCAAATCGAATTTTGCAATGTGGTTATTTACCGGGTAAATCTCAAATTCATGATTTTCTCCTCCCAACTCATCTGTTTTCATATTCTGCATGACAAACATCGTATCAAACAATGGGTTTCTGCTCATATCCCTTTTGATGTTAAGCTTTTCTACAATTAACTCAAATTGATAGCTTTGATTTTCATAGGCTTTTAAGCTATTTCCCTTTACTTCTTTTAGAAATGCATCAAATGTCTTTCTTCCCTCCGGATAATTTCTAAGGGGCAAAGTATTCACAAACATACCGATCATATCATCCAATTCCGGATGAATTCTTCCTGCAACTGAAGTCCCTACAACAATATCCTCCTGATTTGAATATTTCTTTAGAAGTACATAATAGGCAGAAAGCAGCAGCATAAATAGGCTTGTCCCATTTTTCCCGGCAAGTACTTTCAATTTATGACTAGTGGATTTATCCAACTCGCAGCTTAATTTATTACC
Organism: Clostridia bacterium; assembly: GCA_035628995.1. Taxonomy (NCBI): domain Bacteria; kingdom Bacillati; phylum Bacillota; class Clostridia; species Clostridia bacterium. The sequence goes on from DASPIR010000010.1 coordinate 13,124, forward strand.
TTCAAAACTCTGGTATAATGGACGCGAATAATCATAGGGCAATTCTAATACAGGAATCTCTCCGCTAAATTCATTCATCCAGTACTGCGCTTTCTCATTCAGCCCACCACTCTCTATCTGCCTATTCTGCCATGCCGCAAAGTCCTTGTACTGTATTTTAGGTTCTTCCAGCTGTTTACCTTCATATAATTTAATAAACTGATCCCATAAAATACTCACCGATGTTCCGTCGGCTATAATATGGTGTACATCCAGCATAAAAATAGACTTTTCTGCTTCTACCTCAAAGAGACCCATTCTAAAAAGCGGGGCTCTTCCCAAGTCAAAGGGCTTAATAAAAGCTGTTATGGTTTCCTGCAGCCTGCTTTGCTCACATTTTAAGTATTCGAACTGGAAATCTATATCCTGTAAGACTCTTTGTACGGGTGCCCCTTTATAAATTGTAAAATATGTCCTGAGGCTCTCATTTCTTCTCACCAATTCCCTGCAGGCGTATTCGAATCTTTCTTTGTCGATTCGCCCCTTTATCCATATGGCTTGCGAAATATTATAGCTGATGTCGTTTCCATTCAGCTGATCCAGTACAAATATTCTCTTCTCTGCAGAAGAAACCTCATAGTGTTGTCCTTCTTTAATTTTTTCAATTGGTTCATATACCGTCTTGTCCGCAGTTTTTATATAATCTGCCAGCGCCTTTATTGTCGGCTCCTCAAATATACCCTTGAGAGGTAATATGACACCAAATTCCCTATATATGCCGTTTGCAATATAAGCTGCTTTTAAGGAGTTGCCGCCCAATTCAAAGAAGTTGTCCGTTATGCTAATACTATTTATATCTAATACATGCATCCATATATTAAGCACTTTCTCGTCAAACTCATCTCTGGGAGGTTCTGTTATCCTCAATTCAAGCATTTCCTCAATATATATCCTTAAACGGTCTAGAACGTCGGTAAATTCTCCTGCCTCATACATCTCCTTGAGTATATACCGCTGAATCTTGCCGCTGGTTGTCTTGGGCATTTTTATAATAGGCACAACGGCTCCGACTTCCAGACCTGTTTGTTTGTTGATATAACTTTTTATTTTCAAGGCAAGTTGGGCGAATTTTTGCAACTCGCGTTTGTACAATACAAAAATTCCAATCTCTTCTTTTTGACGCTCTATGTTATAGATTCCGCAGGAAGCAACCATCCCTATATTTATTCCATCTACTTCCTCGGCAACTCTTTCTATGTCATGGGGATAATAATTCTGTCCATTTACAAATATGATGTCTTTTTTTCTCCCTGTCACAATTAGGCTTCCGTGCTTAAAAAAACCTAAATCACCCGTCCTGAGCCATCCATCTGAAGTCATTATCAGTGAAGTGGCGTCAGGATTATTATAGTATCCCGAAGTTACATTTTTCCCTTGTATTTGAATATTTCCAACAATATTATCTCCTAATACCCTATCCTCATCATCACATATTCTTACAAAGCAATCCTCTACCGGATAACCTAATTCCACAAAAACCAACGCATCACGGTTTTGAGGGTTGTCTATTTCTTTTATGACACTTCCTATTGAAAGGTGTTTTCTATCCACCGGCACTGGTATCAACCCAGCTCCCGGCTGTGAAAAAGTTACTGCAACGCATGCTTCTGCCATACCGTAAACTGGGAATGCCGCTTCCTTCTTTAAACCCCAAGCAGCCATTTTATTATAGAATTCGTTGCTTAGGCTTGCAGAAATAGGCTCAGCCCCATTAATTATCAGCCGGATGCACGAAAGATTCCAATCCCTGCTTATATCATCATTAAAAAAATTCAAGAAATGCTTGTATCCAAAATTAGGCGAAGCTAATAAGCTTACTCTATATTGATTTGCCTTTTCTAACCACTTGATAGGGTGTGTAATGAAGAAAACAGTGGGCATAATATACTGATTTATACCTGCGAACAGTGGTGTAAGATGAAAACCTATAAGACCCAGATCATGGGTTAGCGGCATCCATCCAAAGGATGAGTCCTGGCTTGTAATGCCTACGGCTTTTGTAATAGCTGCCATATTGGTTATCAGGTTTTCATGAGTAAGGACAACGCCTTTGGGCTCTCCTGTTGATCCCGAAGAAAATTGTATAAATGCAATATCATTTTTCTGAGCTCTATGTATTGTACCTACCCCTTCTTTTTTGTATGCATCTTCTACAAATACAGCCCTGTTTTTAATTTTATCGTATGCTTCGTTCAATCCTATTTTTTTAAGATATAATACCAGTTTGTTATATACTTCTTCACCTATAATCAGTAAAGGATCATTTAAAATATCTAATATTTTAAGAAGCTTATTCCTATGTTCTTCATTCACCCCGATGGTAACCGGAACTGCAATTATACCGCCAAGTATACATGCCCAGAATATATTCGTAAAATCCTCATTTTTTTCTATCTGAAATACTAATTCTTGACCAGGTTTTATGCCCATTAATTGTAGGTTGTAAAGCACAATAAGAGCATCGCAATACAGCTTATCATAACCAACAAAAACATCATTCTCATCTCCATTGATATAGGTGATACCCTTATTCAGTTTAATGCTATTTTCCAATACATCTATTAGAGTTCCGTAATCAGCTCTTATATTGGTCATTTAATAATTCCCTCCTTTTTCTGGAGTCTATTCTCTTGATAAAGTATTATTAATGAGCTTTATCACATCATCCGAATTGGTATTTATAAAAAAGTGATCTCCCTCCAGCATAAATATATTGCACTTACCTGCTGTATGTTTTCTCCATTCGACGATCTCATTGAGTTTCATATCATCCTTTTTTCCACCTAACACCGTTATGTCGCAGTTTATTTTATCCTGCCTTTCTACATACTCGTAGGTCTCATTAATCTTAAAGTCTGCTCTTAATATAGGGAGAAATACATTCAACAGTTCATCATTTTCCAGTACTTCCTTTGGGGTTCCCCCAAGCTCCAATACCCTTTGCTTAAATTCATCATCTGGCAGATCGTAGGTCTTGTCCTTCTCTTTATCAAAATGAGGTGCCTTTGTGCCTGAGAAGAAAACATGAATGGGTTGAGACTTGCTTTCCAGTTTAATTCTATGTACCAGTTCATATGCTATAAGCCCCCCCAAGCTATGTCCAAAGATAGCATAATCAAAAGAAGAGTCATCAATATTCTCCACAACAGTTTTATAAACGTCATCAATAGCTTGCCCAATATTATCGTATAGGCAATCGACATATCTTTTCCCTCTTCCGGCGAGTTCAATCGGATGTATTTCAATTGAATGATCTATACATTTGCCCCATTTGGAATATATATTGGAAGAGCCGCCTGCATATGGCAGACAGAATAACTTTATCTTTTTCAACATCGTCACCTCTTTATTTGATACTTTCAATAAATTCATCCATGTCTTCTACTGTCACATGCTTAGGAAATTCACTTTTTAGAGAACAAACCGCCATTTTATAGTCAGGATCTATATCATATTGCTTAAAGTAACATTCTCTAAAATCATTATTCGTCTTTAGTTCAATATTTTGAAATGCGTTTACTTTGAGTGAAAACGAATCCAGCGGAATAGACAATCCTTTTCCCCATGCCTTAATATAGCTTTCCTTAAGTGTCCATAAGTCATAAAAGTATAAAAGCTTCTGTTCAAGTAATTTAGATTGCATCTCTATGATTTCTTGCTTCGTAAAGAATTCATTCGCTATTTGCAAATCTATAGGGCATATTTCTTCTATATCTATTCCTATTTCTTCATTATCTATTGCACATACTACCCATTCTCCTGAGTGAGATATGTTAAAGCAAAAGCCTGGCAGATTTTTAATAAATGGCTTTCCGAATTTGTTTTTGTCAAATTGTATTGCACTGCTGTTTATTTTCAACTTATCTGCAGCTATGGATCTTATTAAAAGCTCGGAAAACAAGGATCTTTGGGCGTCTTCGTACTTGCAGAATCTGCTTATTGCATTTTGCCTGCTTTTGTCTACATAGTGCATAAGAGAATTAAACTCGATTGACTCAATTCTTCTATCAATTTTTAATGCATAAACTTCAATCATAATAAGAATAACCTCTTAATAACGTAGCTTTCGTATAAATGGGAAACAAGAAAATATCAACAATTCAGAAGCAATGATATAACAAAAGGTGTACTTGAAAATGTATAAATAATTGCTCATTCTATCACTATATAATTTCTTATAAATATAATTCTGTAAATATTTTGTAATTCCTTCTATATTTTTCTAATTTTGTATATATTTAGTTGACACATTTCGGTATATTTCGCTATATTCTTGGAAATATAAGACCACTACATTCCATTTGCAAATGGAATGTAGTGGTCTTATATCAAATACATAAATCTATTTCATCACTCTGTAATTATATTTCTCCATCCTATTCTTTTGGTGCTATGACCAGCGCTTCCCCGCCCAGTACTTCAACTCCATCCTGATTATAGCAGGTAGTTTTTATCCTTACTCTGCCTTTTTCAAGCTTTTCAACAACTTCCGCAACAGCCTTTAAAGTCTCTCCAATTTTGACAGGAGCCTTAAAATTGAGCTGCTGTGAAAGATATATGGTTCCGGGTCCTGGCAGCTGCATTCCAAGTACTGCAGACACCAAGCCTGCCGTTAGCATTCCATGTACTATCCTTCCCCCGAATTTAGTGTTCTTCATGGCTTCGTGATTTATATGTGCTGGATTGAGATCACCTGTTACGCCTGCAAACATATATACATCGGATTCACTTATCGTCTTTTCAAAGCTTGCTGTATCACCGACATTTATCTGTGAATACGTCTTACCCATTCCATCTCCTCCTCCAAGTTTTCTACATATACTAATATAGCATAATTAGGCTTTAAATCAAATATACACCATATTAAAACCCCATACCCGTTCCTTACTCCATAGCCAGACTAAAGCGCGCAACTCGAAACGCGTAACGCGTAACCACTCAGTATATAAAAGTCATTTATAGTCCTATTGCCAAGTACCTATTGCCCATAGCCTGTTTGTCATATCGCTCCCATCTTGTCAAACAATCCTGTTTTGCATTCATCCGTAGGATCACATGTAGTATTGTTTATTGCACATGTACCAGTGGCATTCTCCTTACTATCCTTTTCGGTTCTTTCCTCTTGCACTTTAAAATTCTTGCAATCATTACATTTCATATACTTACCTCCGCATTTTAATTAAATTCATATATATTCTGTGTATTTCGCAATAAATAATGTCATGGAATTTCGCTGTCTACAATAAAAAGCCCTATAAGGAATTGTGGTTAACGCTTCCTCATAAGGCTCTTTTAATTACTGAACATCAGCTGTTAAGTTTTTTAAATTTCAAATCATTTTCAACCGCATCTACAAGTATGTTGTCTCCATCTGTTATTTCCCCAGCAATCAAAGCTCTTCCTATTGAAGTTTCCATTTTCTTTTGTATGAACCTCTTCAAGGGTCTTGCACCATATATAGGATCATAGGAATTGTCCATTATATAATCCTTGGCAGTGTCGCTGAGAGTGATTTGAATGTTTCTATCCTTAAGCCTTACCGCTACTTGTTCAAAGAGCAAATCAACTATTTTCCTGATCTGATTCTTCAGCAGTGGTTTGAAGAATACGATGTCATCTACTCTATTTAGGAACTCCGGTCTAAAATGTCTTCTGAGCTCCTCATTTACGGCCTTCTCCGCTTCCGCCTTCAGCTCTCCGTCTTTGTCTACCCCTTCAAGAAGAAACATGCTTCCAATATTCGATGTCATGATTATTACTGTGTTCTTAAAATCCACAGTCCTGCCCTGGCTGTCTGTCAGCCTTCCTTCATCAAGTATCTGCAAGAATATGTTGAACACATCATGGTGTGCCTTCTCAATTTCATCAAACAGCAATACCGAGAAAGGCTTCCTTCTGACTGCTTCTGTAAGCTGTCCTCCCTCATCGTAGCCCACATAACCTGGAGGCGCGCCTATTAGTCTTGCAACAGTATGCTTTTCCATATATTCAGACATATCTATCCTTATAATATTGTCCTCACTGTCAAAAAGCGCCTCCGCCAAGGCTTTAGCCAACTCCGTCTTTCCCACGCCTGTGGGACCTTGAAATATGAAGGAGCCGATAGGCCTTTTAGGATCCTTTAAGCCACTTCTCGCCCTTATTACTGCATCAGCTACGGCTGAAACCGCTTCCTCCTGACCTACAACTCTATTATGGAGAATTTCATCCAATCTCAACAGCTTTTCCCTTTCGTTCTCCATAAGCCTTTTCACAGGTATTCCTGTCCACATGGAGACTATCTCTGATATCTCTTCTTCTGTAACCTCTTCCTTAAGAAGCTGCCCCATGCTCTGCATCTTTTCCAGCTTTGACTTTTCGGAATTAAGCTGTTTTTCTAATTCAATGAGCCTGCCGTATTTTAACTCGGCTACCCTGTTGAGGTCATACTTCAGCTCCGCTTTCTCTATCTCTGCTTTTGCTTCTTCTATCTGCCTTTTTATTTCGCGTATATTCTTTATATTGCCCTTTTCAAGCTCCCACTGAGCTTTCATAGAATCCCCGCTGGACTTAAGCTCTGAAAGCTCCCTGTTCAAAACCTCCAGCCTTTCCTCAGACTGCTTGTCGCTCTCTTTCCTCAGAGCTTCTCTCTCTATTTCCAGCTGCATTATTCTTCTCATTATCTCGTCAAGCTCACCAGGCATGCTGTCTATTTCAGTTCGCAGCATCGCAGCCGCCTCATCTATAAGGTCAATCGCCTTATCAGGCAGAAACCTGTCGCTTATATACCTGTTAGAAAGCACCGCGGCTGATATCAACGCATTATCCTTGATCCTCACTCCGTGATGTATTTCAAACTTCTCCTTGAGTCCTCTGAGTATGGATATTGTGTCCTCAACATTTGGGGCATCAATGAGAACCGGTTGGAACCTTCTCTCAAGCGCTGCGTCCTTTTCTATATGCTTTCTGTATTCATCCAGGGTAGTGGCCCCTATACAGTGCAGTTCACCTCTGGCAAGCATTGGTTTTAGCAGGTTGCCTGCATCCATTGCCCCTTCTGCCTTCCCTGCTCCTACTATATTGTGAATCTCATCAATAAAAAGAATAATCCTGCCGTTTGACTTTTCTATCTCCTTCAGAACAGCCTTGAGCCTTTCCTCAAACTCTCCCCTAAACTTAGCTCCTGCAATAAGCGCGCCCATATCAAGTGAAAATATTGTCTTGTCCTTCAGACCCTCAGGCACATCCCCCTTCATAATTCTTTGTGCCAAGCCTTCTACTGCGGCTGTTTTGCCTACACCCGGCTCTCCAATGAGTACCGGATTGTTTTTGGTTCTCCTGGACAGTATCCTGATTATTCTTCTTATTTCATCGTCCCTGCCTATTACCGGGTCAAGCTTTCCCCTGCGCGCATCCTCCACCAGGTCACGACCAAACTTTTTCAGTGCTTCATAGGTTTCTTCCGGGTTCTGGTTGGTAATTCTCTGGTTGCTTCTCACCGTAGAAAGCTCCCTTAAAAATTTATCCCTTGTTATTCCGAACTTTTTTATTATTTTTGAAGAGGGCGAATTTGTTTCATCTATCAACGCCAAAAATATATGCTCTACGCTTATATAATCATCCTGAAACTTTTTTGCTTCTTCCTCTGCCTTTACGAATATCTCTTCAAATTTTCTGGAAACATAAGGAGAGGCAGTTGTGGCTCCATAAACCTTTGGGATCTTTTCAAGCAGGTCAGAAATGTCTTTATAATAGAAATCAAAGGGCACATTCATTTTCGTAAGCAGCTTTGAAATCAAACCTTCACTCTGCGAAATTATTGCAAAATGCAAATGCTCTCCTTCAATAGTCTGGTGATTATGCTTAACAGCCAGGCTCTGTGCTTCGAGAACCGCTTCCTGAGCCTTCTCTGTAAGTTTATTTATATCCATATATATCCTCCCTAAACTTTGACTTTGACTTTCTTTGACCTTTAATTATTTTATATCATATTTGATTTTTAAATGCAAGTCAAAAATGGAACTCTACCAAAAATATAACACTTATATTATTCTCATTTCGGTAAATCATAATATCAGGAGGTGATATAAATGGCAAGAAATAATCAGAAAGTAGTACCTCAGGCAGCACAGGCACTCGATAGGATGAAATTCGAAATAGCATCCGAAGTAGGCGTAAACTTAAAAGAAGGTTACAATGGTGACATTTCAGCAAGAGACGCTGGTAGAGTAGGCGGAAACATGGTTAAACGATTAATCGAGCAGGCTGAAAGAAGCATGTCCGGTAGATAATATTAATATCGATAAAAATAAGAGCACTCCCATATGGGGTGCTCTTATTTTAAATCTGCTTTACTCATTATGCAGCAACTATTCTGCAGCCTTATGATATACCAGATCGGTATAAATGCTGTTGTTGTATTTTTCATAACGTACTCCAGCCAAGCTGTAGTTTTGCTTTTTTCTAAACTGCAGTGATGCAAAGTTGGGCTGAGGGCTGATTATGGTCTCTGCGAATATATGCTCTATCCGGTCAGTTCTCAAATCCTCCAAAAATCTTTTATAGATAAGACTTCCAATGCCCATGCCCGTCAGGTCAGCATATACGGCAGTCTTATCAACTATCATGAAGTTTTCTGTCCACGTGGCGTCAAAGTCAGGATTCCAATATATGTCATGGAGCCAATTAGGATTGTCCCTGAGCCACTCTTCTTTGGTATAGGCTATCATGAATCCATATACTTTGTCATACTCTGCTACATAAAAATGCTCAAGGTTTTGAATCCAATGCTTTATTTTCTTTTTATAGTAGGCAGGCTTTGATAAATAATCATCCACCAAAAAACCTTGCTCTGCTACTTTTTCTGAGGTTCCTACTGAGGCGGCAACATCAAATATGGCATTTAAATCACATACCTCAGCCTTTCTCACTCTGAGAAGCTTTTTAAGATGATATGGGTTCACACTGCTATAAGAATTCGTTACTACAGACATTTCAATACCTCCTCTAAATTTTAGGAAGTACCGGGTGGTATTAATTTTGCTTCATAATAGCTGCTTTTTTTATTAAGAAGATAGCGTCGTAGCCTATTTTAGGGTAGCAAAAAGCCGTGGAGTAACCACGGCTGCAATTATATTAAATTACACCCAGTCCTCCTCTTCCCACGCTTACGAGGTTAGCTGACGGATTCGGACCGAAAGAGTCTAGCCCTACCTGCCTTTGCAGGATTCACCCCAATTGTTGGTTCCCCCGTTCCCTATTGCTAGGAACTCAGCGATCGATTGAGTTTATTTGATTATTATTTATGTATGAATATTATATTCTAAATATACTGAAAATACAACCGAAATACAAATTTTACAATATATTTACATATACTTGAAAATTTAATTACGGCCTGGCTTGTTAACCCTTAGGAAGCACGGGATCAATCAGCTTGACAGCAGCCTCTATCATAAGCGCAGCCAAGGTTGGTGTTGCCAGCAGGTTGTTTAATGCACCGCTTCTAACTATATTTTCTTAGCCGGCATCATATGAATGGCTTCGTTCCTTAATCCTGAAACCGCTTCACTAAAGGCTTCACCCAAGGTAGGATGAGCATGAATGGTATTGGCTATATCCTCAGCATTCATGTCATGAGCTATGGCCAAGGCTCCCTCATGGATCAAATCTGAGGCATGGGGCCCCATTATATGTACCCCTATGATTTTATCTTCCGCCCCACTGGAAATAACCTTCACAAATCCATCTGGCTCTCCCATTGCCAAGGCTTTTCCATTAGCTCCGAACATAAATTTACTCACTTTATAATCCAGACCCTTTTCCTTTGCCATTTCCTCCGTTAAACCTACATATGCAATCTGCGGATTAATAAATATACAATCCGGAACCACTTCCTGCCTCACTTTGGAGGTAACGCCCATTATATGCTCAACCGCATGAATTCCCTCATGGGATGCCACATGAGCCAACATGACCCCACCTATTACATCTCCTATTGCATATATCCCTTGAATATTGGTTTCATAGTGTTCATTTACCTTGATACCCTTTACATCGTATTTAATTCCCATTTCATCCAGGTTTAAATCTTCCAGTATAGGCTCTCTGCCCGATGCCATCAAAAGATAATCTGCTTGCACCTCAATATCTTCTTTACCTTCCTTTTTACTTGAAGCCCTAATAACCAGCCCATTCTCACCCTTTATAATTTCCTTGGCTCTTACCTCATCATAAAGTTTAATCCCCTGCTTTTTCAATATGCCAGGCAGCCTTTTTACGATATCTTTATCCGTTCTTTTCAATAGAGTGGAAGAAATGACTGAAACCTCTGAACCCATGGCATTGAATATATATGCAAACTCAATGCCTATAACGCCACTGCCTGCCACTGCCAAACGCTTTGGTATCTCAGTAAAGTTTAATATATCATCACTGGTGATAACTCCTTCTAAGCCAGCTCCCGGTATATTCGGTATTGAAGGCCTTGACCCTGTGGCAATTATTATATTTTTTGCAGTGATGCTTTGCTCTCCTCCATCATTTAATGCCACATGAACTGTATTCTTATCCAGGATTTTGCCTCGTCCTCTCAGTAGGTTTACGCCATTGGCCTTAATTAACTTTTCAATGCCTCCCACCAGCTGATCCACCACATCCTGCTTTCTTTTTTGTACTTGCTCCACATTGATTTCATAGTTATCCACTTTGATACCGTAGCTGTCTATGTCCTTTAATGTATTCAATATCTCAGCATTAGTATATAATGCCTTTGTGGGAATACAGCCCCTGTTAAGGCAGGTTCCGCCCATTTCCTTCTCTTCTATTACGCTAACCTTTGCACCCAGCTGTGCAGCTCTTATAGCCGCTACATATCCCCCTGGGCCTCCTCCAATAATAACAATATCATTCTCCATAAATAATCCACCTCCTATTAAAAAATATATATCCCTATATTTTCCTTTGAAATTCCTAAGTAGCTTAATATTAACATAGGCAAGACCCATGGACAATATCCACCTATTTGACATTTTTTTGACATGTATTTTATGGATACTGGTTCTTTCAAATGCTATAATAGAAATATATTTCAATTGGGAGGTACACAGATGATTGATACAGGATATATAACAGATATTTTGCAAAGATTATGCAGCACTGCTAGTCCCACAGGTTATACTGAAAATGCCTTCAAGCTTTTAGGAGAAGAATTTGATAAGCTCGGAATGCCCTTCTATTATACAAATAAGGGTTCCTTATTCTCATATATCGAAGGAAAGGACAAGCAGGTAAAAAAGGCTCTGGCAGCTCATTCAGATACACTGGGTGCAATGGTAAAGGAGATTAAGGAGAAGGGTCGCCTATCCTTTGCTAAGGTCGGAGGCTATGCCGGCAATTCGGTAGAGTGTGAGAATTGTCTGATTCACACCGTCTCAGGCAAAACTTATTCCGGCACTATCTATACCACTAAGCCATCTGTACACGTGCACGAAGATATAAGTACCTTTGAGCGGACTCTTGAGAATATGGAAATAGTAATTGATGAAAAGGTGTTTTCCTTAAAGGACGTTCAAAGCTTAGGAATTGAGATAGGTGACTACATATCCTTTGATTCAAGGTTCAGGGTGACAGAGTCCGGTTTTGTAAAATCAAGGCATCTGGATGACAAGGCAGGCGTGGCTATAATACTTGGAGTATGCAAATATATTAAGGAAAACAATATAATTCCGGAAAACTCGATACAAGTATTCATTACTGATTATGAAGAAGTAGGACATGGTGCTTGCTCCGGCATAGTCGAAGAAGCGGAGGAACTTCTCTGCATTGATATGGGAGCCCCCGGCACAGGACAGAATACCAACGAGTACTCGGTCTCCATCTGCGCCAAAGACAACAGCGGCCCCTATGATTACAAAATGAGAAACAGGCTTGTTGAGCTTGCAAAGAAAAACGGAATAGACTACAGGGTGGACCTATACCCCCGATACAGCTCAGACGCATCAGCTGCTCTTAGAGCCGGGATGTGCTTAAGAACAGGCGTCATAGGTCCTGGAGTATTTGCCTCCCACTCATATGAGCGGACTCATCTGGACTCTATCAGATGCACAGCCGAGCTTCTTCTGGCATATATAACCGAATAGACAAAAAATCCTAGGACATTTTTAATCCTAGGATTTTTTATTTCTCCAAAGTCAAACCTGAACCACGCGCAACCCGAAACGCGAAACGCGTAACCATACCCTCCAGGAATACCCTAACCCATCGCCCAGCTAAAACCACGAGCCACGAGCCACGTGCCAATTCCCCGCACCTCGAACCTCGAACCAGTTATATACTATAAGTGGTCAGTTCTTCACAGTAGCTGCATTTGTAATGTATCTTCCCATTTGAATGAGCCAGCTGGAACTTGGGGCTCGCATATTCGTCAAAGTTGCTGACACATCTGGGATTCTTACATTTGAACAAACCCTGCACTTCTTTAGGTATGTTGGTATTCATCTTGTTCACAATTTTGTTGTTTTCAATTATATTTACGCTAATGCCTGGATCTATTAATCCAAGCATAGTGAGATCAACATCTATCTTGTTTTCTATCTTTATTATGTCCTTCCTGCCTAGCTTGCTGCTTGAAACATTTATAAGCAGCACAACCGGAAAATTAACCTCTCCGAGCTTAAGCTTTTCAAATATCTTTATGCCGTTTCCTGCAGTTATATGGTCAATGACTATTCCGCAGTTAATACTATTTACGGTTAACATTCAAATCCACCCCCAACAAAAGCGCCATAAGCGCCATTCTTACATATATTCCGTACTCAGCCTGCTTGAAATAAACAGCTCTCTTATCAGCGTCAACGTCATAACTTATTTCATTAACCCTTGGAAGAGGATGCATTACCAGCATATCTTCCTTGGCGTTATTAAGCTTGCTCCTAGTAAGTATATAGCTGTCTTTCAGCCTCATGTAATCTGCTTCGTTGAAGAATCTTTCCCTTTGAATTCTTGTCATATATAAAACATCTACCTGGTCTATTACTTTCTCAAGACTCTCAGTTTCATGTATGCTTATGTTGTATTTTTCCTCAAGACTTGATTTCAGGTTTTCCGGCAGTTTAAGCTCCGCAGGTGAGACAAGCACGAATTTGGAACCTTTATAGCGTGACATTGCACTTATAAGTGAGTGTACCGTTCTTCCGAACTTAAGATCACCGCAAAAGGCTATTGTCTGGTTTTCAAGGGTTCCCTTATATTTTCTTATAGTAAGCAAGTCTGTCAGAGTCTGAGTAGGGTGCTGATGACCTCCATCTCCTCCGTTTATTACAGACGCGGAAGAATACTCCGAAGCGAGTTTTGGTGCACCCTCCTTGGGATGTCTCATTACTACCACGTCAGCATAGGTACACAGCACTCGTATAGTATCTGCAATGGTCTCTCCCTTTGAAACGGAGCTTGTGCTGGCATCTGAAAATCCTAACACTGTACCTCCCATTCTGAGCATTGCAGATTCAAAGCTCAGTCTAGTCCTTGTACTTGGCTCATAGAACAGAGTTCCGAGTATCTTTCCCTTACATATGCTGCCATATGTTTCCCTGTCCTCTATCATTTTTTCCGCCAGGTCGAATACCTCATTGAGTTCCTCCAGGCTAAAATCATTGGGGTCAATTAAATGTCTTCCTTTTAAACTCATGAATTTCTCCTCCTTCTTAGTCTCACCGGACTATATTTAAAGGTTAACCACTTTAGGTAGGGCAAATGCAGTTTTTTTGCATAAAAAAACCTTCCTGCCTGTGAGCATGAAGGTTTGACTTATCGCATAAGTTTAAAATCCAACACCTTCTAGCCTCACAGGACTAAATTAAAGGTTATCTTTCTTATAAAAATAGCATAATGATGGAACTTTGTCAATACAAAAACAGTCTAAAAAATAAAAGGAGCCATTTTTAGACTATCCTTCATCCGTTGTAAATTCACATACAAAATTATTATTTTTAACTTTTTTTCAAATTACTCCCTAAATTCGCAACCTATTTGCGTATTTTATATCAAACACAAAAAACAAATCACTTTTAAGAAAGAAACGAGGAGGAAATCTTATGTTGAAGAAAAAAATGATGTCACTAGGAATTGCAGTAATATTCACACTCTCTTCCTTAACTACTACGGTTTTTGCAGCAGATTTTACTAAGGCAGCCGCAGGTTCAACGGTGACTGTAAAGTTTACTAATCCAGGTAAAGGCAATGGAAAAGGTAATGACAAGGATGAGAAAAAATTCAAATTTAATGATTCTCAAGATGTTACCTGGGCTCTTAATGCAATAGAAAAGTTAGCCGGCAAAGGAATACTCGGCGGTGTAGGCCAAGGCAAATTTGCTCCAAGAAACAATGTCACCCATCTTGAAGCCCTTGCAATGGTGATGAGACTCACAGGCGACGACAAATTAGCAGAAAGCCAGATCAATAATAAAGTACACCCAAAATATGATGGCGTTAAACCTGTATGGGGCCTCGGATATATCTTCGTGGCCATAGAAAAGGGAATTCTTCTTCCTGAAGAACTTAAGGGTTTCAATCCCAACGTTCCTGCAAAGCGTCACGAAATAGCAAAGTATATAATCAGAGCAATGGGTAAGACTGACGAAGCATTAAAGTATATGGACGAAGACCTTTCCTTTAAAGACAGCAGTGCTGTACCTGAAAAATCAGTTGGTTATGTGTATCTAGTAAATGAACTGAAAATTATGTCCGGCAATAACAATATGTTCAAGCCGATGGAGCCTGTAACAAGAGCCGAAATGGCTGTTTTGCTCGACAGGGCTGATGGAAAGATCACTCTTCCGGACACTGACACCAAGAAGAACGGCACAGTATTTGTTTCAGCAGATGTTAATGACAATGAAATCACAGTAAAAGTTAAAGGAACCACAGTTACTTATGATGTTCTTGAAGATGTTCATGTTTATAAGGATGGCGCCTTCGAGACTATTGAGGACCTCGTAGCAGGTGATGTACTCCAGTTAATATTCAATGATAAAAAAGAAATAATATTCATTGATGTTGTAAAAGATGCAGAAGACAATACAGTTGAAGAAACAGAATTATCTGTGGCATCTGTCGACTATGAAGACCTTTCTGAAGTACTTCAGGATAAGGTAGATGACCTTAAGTCTACAAAGAACTACAAAGCCTATGAATACAACGATTATATATACCTCCTGGCTACAATGGGCAGAAAGAGCACCGGCGGTTATGATATAGATTTCGAAGAAGTGTATAAGGTTGAAAATGATGATGATTTCGTAGTAAAAGCAGTAATAGATACAGATGAACCATCATCCAACGATAGCGTTACTCAAGCTGTGACATATCCTTACAGCGTAGTTAAGTTTAAGAGCTTTGACGATATTGATTCTGTCAGGTTTGTTGATAAGGATGAAGATAAGCTCGCAGAAGTTGAAATCGTTAATGTTGATGAAACATCCATAGTAGAAGGCGAGATATACGACATCATCTCCAGCAGCAAAATAATAAAGGTTGAAAAATCCAATGGTACAAAAGTAAGTTATACAGTTCCCACAAGCGCCGAAATCATAGTAAACAGCGATGACGATGCTGAATTCTCAGACCTTGAAGAAGGAATGAGCGTGGAAGTAGAAATAGCTGATGATAAGGTAATAAAGGTAACTGCAACGGATGGTGAAGAAGATGAATTATCTGTTGAAGCTGTTGACTACAGTGATCTGGCAGACAAATTGAAGGATCAGGTTGACTACCTGAAGCTTTCTAAAAATTACAAGGCTTATGAGTATGACGAATATATATACCTTATAGCTACAATGGGCAAGAAGACTTCCAGCGGCTACGAAATCGTCGTAGATAATGTATACAAGATTGAAAGTGGCAGCGATTATACAATCAAAGCAATAATTGAAACTGACACTTCATCCGCTAATGACGGCACAACCTCATACCCATACAGCATTGTAAAGTTCAAGGAATTTGACAATATTGAGTCTGTAAGATTTGTCGATGAGGATAACAACAAGCTGGCTGAAGTAGATGTCGTAGAACTTGATGAAGTAGTTAAAGTAGAAGGAACAATAAACTCTATAATCGCAAGCAGCAGAACTATCAAAGTAGAAAAGTCAAATGGCTCTGTTGTTACCCTCACTATACCAACCGATGCAGAAATAACAGTTAACGACGATGAAAATGAAAGCTTCTCAGACCTGGTGAAGGGTATGAATATAACAGTAGAGATAGCTGATGAAAGAGTCACAACAGTTACTGCAGAAGATAAAACAACAGAAGTTACAGGCATACTTACAGGAATAAGCATCAGCACTGAAAAGAAAATCACTTTGAAGGTTGGCAGCACAAGCAGAACCTACACAGTGGCTTCAGATGTCAAGGTAGTTATTGATGAAGAAACTGCAAGGGTAGAAGATTTACGAGTGAACAACGAATTAACATTGAAATTTACTAATGGCCTCCTGGTCGAAATAGAAAAATAATAATATCAACCAGACCTCAAGCATATCCAACTCTCATGGCAGCCAAAATCCTGGCTGCCTTCTTTTTTTTATTCTATCCGGAACGGCGAGGGCACCATTCCAGATAGCGGGCGAACACTGTTCGCCCCTACATGCTTCAAAGGCATACCATAACCACGCGCAACTCGTAACGCGAAACGCGAAACCAAATTTCTATAATATTGTACTTGCAATCAAAATACTATATGTATTATAGATGTTTTTATGAGGAGAGGATAAGCGTTGAAAAAGCTCACTTACATACAGGGCGCCTTTATTCTGACAATGACTAATCTTATTACAGGATCTCTATCTTTCATATACAGGGTATTCCTTACCAGAGCTATAGGCTCTGAAGGTATTGGAGTATATCAGCTGGTCCTTCCTTTGTACTTCCTTTTTATTACCTTGGTCTCCGGGGGAATAACAACAGCCGTCTCAAAGCTCATAGCCGAGCAAGCTCCAAGCCATAATTACAGGAATATGTATAAGGTTCTGAGAATCTGCGCGATTACGATAGGTACGTGGAGCCTATTCCTGTGCACCCTCATATTCTTCAATGCCGAGTACCTCGCAAACAATGTGCTCAAGGATTACAGGACATCTCTCTCAATTACGGTCTTCACACCCGCAGTATTCTTTATTTCTTTAAGCGCGGTATTGAAGGGCTATTTTTTCGGCCTGCAGAATGTCAATCCTCCAGCTTTTATTGATATACTTGAAAAGCTTATACGCGTGGGAGGGCTTCTTTTGGTCACATATTTCCTGCTGCCCTTCGGCATAGAATATGTATGTGCCGGTGTGATGGCTGCGATGGCTGCCGGGGAGCTTATCAGCCTCGCTCTTTTATATTTCACCTATAAAATGAAAAAGACCGTTATAACGGTACTAATGCAAACTGATTCAACTATTGCCATTATAGCGAGAGTACTCAAGATGGCTCTTCCTCTGTCTCTCAGCGGTGCTCTGACAACAATCATGGACATGGTAATTGCCATTCTTATACCCATGCAGCTTCGTTTTGCAGGCTACAGCAACTCAAATGCATTATCTCTTTATGGGCAAGTGACTGGTATGGTTATGCCACTGCTTTTCTATCCCTTTGTAATAGTGGCCTCCCTCGGAATTACGCTGGTTCCTGCCATAACCTCCTCCTATGCCGCAGGCAATTGGACAGCACTAAACAAGAAATGCAATGATTCTCTCAAAATTACATCAGTTATAGCCTTTGCTTCTACCGCTCTTTTTTTAATCTTTCCCTGGGAGCTCAGCCGAATATTTTTCAAGTGTCCCGAAGCAGGAGATATGCTTTTCTGGATGGCCTTCGTATGTGTTTTCGAATACTGGCAGTTCACTCTCTTTGCAGTACTGAACGGGGTCGGAATGCAGCAGGTAGTTCTTAAGAACTCAATTTTACATATTATTATATCTATTGCATGTTCATATTTCCTTATACCAATACCCTCTATAGGAATATACGGATACATAATTGGCTTCTGTGCAAGTGCGATATTGGTTTGCCTGTGGAATCTCGTGGATTTAAAGCGCATTCGCCACATAAAAATAGATTATATAAATGTCCTTCTAAAGCCCTTCGCGGCATTTATAGGGATGGTCATTGCCATTATGAGCTGCAACCTGTATCTTATAGAAAAAGGCGTGCACAGCTCCAATATGACGATATCAAGCTTGGTAGGCCTTGTCTTTTTCGCCCTGGTGCTTATATTCACAGGCACATTTACCACCAAGCAGCTTAGGAACACCTTTGCTATTAAATAATCCAGGTACTTCTAAAATGTATGCCGCCTCTAATCTATACTTTGATATCACTCTGTTATATAATGCAAAATACCCCATGAATACCAGACTCAGTGCAGGAACGAATACAACTGCATCAATCAGCCCATGTATGCTGATACCTGCAGTACATGCGATAAAGCCTTGTATTATATATATTTCTTCCTTCGATACTTTTTCTTTTAGAAGCCCATAGCCTTCCCACACCTTGTTTCCAATTAAATTTATGAAGGCGCAAAGTCCTACAATTCCCATCTCAGCTGCTACCTGAAGATAGATGTTGTGACTATGCAGTATATATCTGTACAGCTTATCAGAGCCGCTGGAAAGATAATACCAGGTAGTACCTATTCCATTTCCAAAAATAGGACTGTTAAGAAACATATTCAATGCTGCTTTCCATATCTCAAGCCTGTAAAGACTGCTGCTGTCATGGTAAACCGAACCCAATTCAGCACGATTGTTAAGACCTGTGGAGTTCAAGACGAAAAACGCTGCAACCATTACTGACAGATATAAGGCCAATCCTCTTTTCCGTTCCTTAAGCAGACACAGTACCAGCATTGCTGCACCAAATGCAGCAAAACCGCCTCTTGAATAGGTCACCAGCAAGCATATGGATGATAGAACTATATTTGATGTGAGCAGTATATCCTCCCTCAAGCTTCGAATCCGCGCCAGTGCGAAGGATAGGTTTATTGCCAGATAACCGGCGAATATATTGGGATTAAGAAGAGTTGAATATACCCTGTCCAAGGAGCCGAAGGATTTTTCATCTACCCAGCTCTTTTCAATATTCATATTCCCGCTGACAAACTGATATATTCCAAATATGCAAGCTAATAAACAAGCAATGTTCAGCAGCTTATAATATTTCTGCAACTCTATTTTCTTCAGTTCAACCATTAGCACTAAGTAAAGCCCAATATTCAAGCACAGAATAAATACAGCACCTAAACTCATATATATATCCTTGGAATATATGAGTGACAGTAGAATGCTGAAAAGCATAATAAGGGCAGCTTTATCTGCAGAGAGCGACCCAAGTATCTGCCTCGACTTTCTGGCTTGAATGGCTGTTATAAACACTACAACAACTCCAAAATATGCTCCTACCGGACACAACACCGAGAGCAGCACTACTATGATTAAACTCCATTTTAAGGCTTTAGTATACATTAGGATGCACCTCAATCTACAATTTCAACTCTTCTATTATAATGCCTTGAAGTTATGTTTACAATGAAAAAAACACTACCAATTAGTAGTGTTTTAGCTTCTTTTCAGCATAATATTTCCGAGTATGTCTGCAGTTATATCAACTTTGTCCGCAAAATTGCTCAAATGCCTGTAAACCTCTCTCATTTTCAGCACATACCTTATATCTTCATTTTCAAATAGTCTTGCTAACGCATATCTGTAAAGCTTCTCCATTTCGTTTTCGTATTTTTTGGCTTTTATTATATTATCCTGGCATTTGTTCTTTGGATTGTCCATTACCCTTACAGTATTGAATATACACAATACAGCATCTCTGATAATATATACCATATCTTTCAAATCCCTGTTTGTACTCAGCTCGAATATCTCAATCTCATCCACGGTGGACTTTGAATAGTCGAGCAGATCATCAATAGCCTTTGACAAAGAGAAAATGTCTTCTCTTTCAAAAGGAGTAATGAAAGCCGCTTCCAGCATACCTATGAGCTCTCTCCTGATATTATCAGCTTCCCTCTCAAGATGTGTAATTTTCAATTGAACGCTCTTACTCGGATTTTCAATATACTCACAAAGCTCATCAATTGCTTCTACCGCCATATCGCATTGCGTAGTAAGCATTTTATAAAACCCTTCCTGCGATTTTTCACTTAACAGACTTCTAAAAAGGCTCATACCCCTCATCCTTTCAAAGCAAATAAAGTATATTCAAGACTGCGGTAAAACAGGAAGTTTCTCCAGCTTTGTATAATACGGAAGGCCTCCATTAGTCTGAAGCTCCACCGTTCCTTGAATCAATGGCAGCACATAGTCGGCAAATTCTTTCTTTACAAAATTTCCTTCCGCATTAATGAAGGAGGAAGGCACCTTTCGCTCTGCATTAGCAACCCTATGCAGTTCCACAAGTCCCGTACCGCACTTGTAGTCACTTCCTAAGCCTTCAACCACATAGGTTACCATATAACCCGATTTCCCAGTGGAAAACGCATTGATAGCTGCCCTTCCAGCCATCTCAGCCTCCTTGAGATCTGTAAGGGAAGCACAGTGTATCGCTGCCTGTTGGGCTATATCCGGCTTTATTACCCTCGCCCGAAGCTTCAACCTGTTCTCAACCAAACCTTTCAGGTACTCTCCCACACCGCCCAGCTCGGGATGGCCAAATGCATCTGTTGCCACACCATTCTGGTTCACATTCACATACTCACCATTTCTGTCCATGAGTCCTTCACCTGTTACAATAAATGCCCCACCGATTCTTTCTACTGTCCTTTTTACATCATCAAGGAATTTCTCAGTATCAAAAGGCACTTCCGGCAGATAAATCAGATGTGGTGCATCCGACCGGCTTCTCTTGGCAAGTATGCTGGCAGCTGGCAGCCATCCTGTATTCCGCCCTACCGTTGTCAAAATTGATACTGTCTCAGAGGTATACATGCTTCTGTTATGGAGTCCCGCTTCCATAACCGTTGTTATCACATATTTTGCATTGCTTCCATATCCCGGGCAGTGATGTGTCTCTACCAGGTCATTATCTATAGTTTTGGGTACTCCCATAACCTTCAGCTCATAGTTAAATTTTTTTGCCAGCTCGCATACCTTATCTGCGGTATCCATTGAGTCATTGCCGCCCATATAAACAAGATACCTTATATTATATTTTTCAAAAATGCTGAATAATTTCTTGTTGGTATCATCTTCAGGCTCAGTATTCTTTATCATAAACCGACAGCCGCCTAATGCAGCTCCCGGGGTCAATCTGATTCCCTCAAGCGTTTCCCTGCTTTGCGCCGACAGATTGATAAAATCTTCTTTTAAAGCACCTTCCATGCCATGAAGCATTCCAATAACGGTATCTATTTTGCCATAATTTCTGGCTTCATCAATTACACCGTATAAGCTTGAGTTTATTACGGAAGTAGGGCCGCCCGACTGTCCGATCAGTAAATTGCCTTTTCCCAATTTATTTTCCTCCTGTCAATTAAATATAATTTTCATTATAAATGCTAAAAGTGCAGATATTGCAGCAGCAGAGGGTAACGTTGTCAACCATGCTGTTGCAATGCTTTTTACAGTGTTCCAGTTCACCTTCTTATAGCGGTCTCCGGCACCTACCCCCATTACAGATGAAATTACTATTTGAGTGGTGCTAACCGGCGACCCAAATATTGAAGCCGCAGCAATAACGCTGGATGCGGCAATTTGAGAGCTAAAAGAGTGAATGGGCTTTAGCTTGTATATTTTGTCTCCGACTGTTTTTATAATTTTCCAGCCCCCGATGGAAAGCCCTGCAGTGATAGCTGCTGCACATCCCAGCTTCACCCAAAGCGGTATATGGAATTCTGAACCTCCATTTAAAACAAGCAGTACAAGAGCAATTAGCCCCATTGATTTCTGAGAATCGCTGCTTCCATGACTGACACCCAAAAAAAACATACTGTAATGCTGCACCTTTTTCAAATGATCGTTGACATCCGTAGTACTGTTCTTTAGAAGCAGAATCGCCAGCTTAATAAAGAAATATCCTATTGAAAAACCTATAATTGGGGAAGTGAACATTACAATGACAACCCGGAACAATATATTAGTCCAGTTTATCGAATGCCATCCGAACAGAAATATGCCCGATCCCAGTATTCCACCTATTAAAGCATGGGATGAGCTTGATGGTATTCCGTACTTCCATGTAACCAAATTCCATATGATTCCTCCCAACAGGGTAGAAAGCACAAATATGATACCTATCACAGGCTCTTCGGCCAAAACATTGCTAGGGTATACGACACCCCTGCCTATGGTTTCTGCAACAGCAGTTCCTAATATAAGCGCCCCGATGAATTCCGCCGCACATGCTATGAGCATTGCTTGCTTAGGTAGGATTGACCGTGACGAAATACTGGATGCCAACACGTTGCATCCATCATGAAACCCATTGATAAATGCAAATATAAAACCTACAGCTACCGTAACTACTGCTATTATGGTCACCATATAACGGTACCCCCTGATATCCTCAAAATCCTATAGCTCTCCTCTAATAATCCGCTCTATGATTTCAGCTATGCCATCCTCGTCATTGGATTTTGCAATTAAATCTGCAGCATCCAAAAGCTTTGGGGCCGCATTGCTTACAGCAATACCCAGCCCTGCTTCCTTCAGCATTTCATAATCATTCATATTATCTCCTGCAGCAGCTATCTGCTCCATAGGTATGCTTAAAAGCTCCGCAAGGTTCTTCAAGGCTTCGCCCTTTGAAGTGTTTATTGGAAGTATTTCCAGATACTCAGCCTCTGACTTTACCGTATTGGGCTTCACCCTGCACACGGACTCAAAAGCTTTCAGGAATTTTTCAAAGATGCTGCTGTTTCCTATTATCAGAATCTTATTTGGTTTTCCTTCGATGCATGACATAAAATCATCAACCTGAATGCACAAAACGCTGTCCTTCTCCATATAAGTCCTGATTGTATCATTCATCTGTCTCACATATGCTTTACCGCTGCTATATACTATTGCGCTGCAATCCAACTCCGAAAGAAGCTTTACAGCCTGGGTGAAATGCTCCTCATCCAATATGTTTTCCATAAGGCATTTGTTATTTTTAAGCTCTACAATCTTCGCCCCATTGTACAAAATCGCCGGAGTGTTCAGCTGCAGCTCATCATAGTAGCTTTTTGCCGATTCCTCTATCCGCCCTGTTGCAATAGCAAAAACTCCACCAAGGGATTGAAATTTATGTATGGCTATTTTAGTCCTTTCTGAAATTTGTCTGCTGCTGTTCACCAGTGTTCCGTCTATATCAGATACTATAAGCCTATATTTCATCGCCTTCACCGCTTTTCACCGGGAGTATCCTGATACAATCAGGATCAAACAGCAGCCTTACATCCATCCCGACTTCCAGCACGCTGTTCAGCTGGGGATTATATACCTGTACGCAAACACTGTTGCCCAGTGTATCTACTTCATATTCCGCAATGCTTCCGAGGAAGGTTGCTCTTATAATCGTTCCTGCCAATCCTTCGCTATCATTTGAGAGCTTTACTGCCTCAGGTCTGATTACCAAAGACACATTTTCCCCGTGTTTTGGGTCATACCATCCCGGATTGTTGACTTTCACGCTGTAATCTCCCACTTTTACATACACTACACTGTTCTCTTTTCCCTGAACTGCGCCTTTTATAAAATTCGCTTTCCCCATGAAATTAGCAACGAACTTATTCATCGGCTTATAGTATATCTCTTGTGGTGTACCGTATTGTTCAATATTACCCTGATTCATAATCACAACCTTATCTGAAATAGCCATTGCCTCATTTTGATCATGAGTTACGTAAATACTTGTTATTCCAAGCCTCAACTGCAGCTTCCTAATTTCATCCCTCATATATTCCCTCAGCTTGGCATCCAGGTTGGAAAGCGGCTCATCAAACAACAGCACCTTAGGCTCGATTACTATTGCTCTGGCCAGTGCTATTCTCTGCTGCTGGCCTCCTGATATCTGGTTGGGATACCTTTTTTCCATCCCATCCAGCTGCATCAGCTTGATAACTTTGTTTGTTCTTTCTTTTATCTCATTTTCGGGAAGTTTCTTTACACGCAGACCGTAGGCGATATTCTCGTAAATATCCATATGCGGAAAAAGAGCATAGCTCTGGAACACCATAGACAAATCTCTCTTATTTGGAGCTGTGTCCACTATGGATTTCCCTCCAACACTTATATCTCCCGAGGTAACCGGTTCAAAGCCAGCAATCATCCTTAGGATGGTAGTCTTTCCACAGCCTGAGGGCCCAAGCAGGGTTGTAAGCTTTGAGCTTTCGAATTCCAGACTCACTTTGTTTACTGCAATAAGTTCACCGCTTTTATCATGCTTTGTGAATATCTTTTCTAGGTTATTCAGTGTAACATTGCTGCAGTTATATTTATTTTCCATAGTATTCTGTTTTGAGTGTGACATAAATTGACCCTCCTCTTTGCTTATGCAGCCCTTTTCTTTCCAACAAGTCTTTTTACAAATGCTTCAATTATGACTATAGCCACCATCATCATGATTATTAAAATCACTACGTATGCAGCTGCTATGCCAAGCCTAAGGTTTTCAACCTGTGCAAGTATTGAAACCGTAACCAGGTTCCATCTTGGAGATATAAGCAATATTACTGCACTTACAGCTGTCATAGCACGTACGAACGCATATACCAGACCTGAGAAAAAGGCAGATTTTATTAGCGGTAAAGTAATTTTTTTGAAGGTCAGGAAACTGCTTGCCCCCAGATTTGTTGAAGCTTCCTCAATGGATTTATCTATCTGATTCAAGGTTGCAGTAGCTGATTCAATCCCAACCGGCATGTTCCTGAATATGAAAGCCATTACAAGTATCAACCCTGTACCTGTCAGGAGAAGGGGCTTCTGATTGAATGACAATATGTACCCTATACCTATAACAGTTCCCGGTATGGCAAAAGCCAAAAGAGATACAAACTCCATAGCACGTCTCCCCAGAAACTGCTTCCGGACAACCAGGAACGCAATAATCATACTAAGCAATCCCCCTATCGGAGTCGCATATGCCGCCAATTGCAGGGTATTTTTAACAGGTGCTGAACCTAGTGTAAATATGTATTTATAATTTGCCAGGGTAAATTGATTGTTAACGCCCCAGATCTTAACGAAGGAACCGTAAAGCACCGTTCCGTAAAACAGTAATATGACTGCTGTAAAGAGTGAACACAACCCAAATGCAGTCCATTTTATTATTGGATTGTTCAGTTTCGACCTTTCATAGGAAGGCTTCCCTGTGACCGTCACATAGGACTTTCCGCTTACCCAATAC
The DNA here is from genome assembly GCA_035628995.1 of Clostridia bacterium. Lineage (NCBI taxonomy): Bacteria > Bacillati > Bacillota > Clostridia > Clostridia bacterium. The sequence continues at coordinate 38,519 of DASPIR010000010.1, forward strand.
TTCTGAAGAAGGAATGCTGCCAGAGTCGGAAGCAAAAGCATTATAGATATTACGGCCCCTTTTTTCATGTCATACATTCCAATTATCTCAACATATGCTTGCACAACAAGCGTATGGTAGTTTCCACCGAGCACCATGGGGTTGCTGAAATCCTGCAGGGACTGCACCATAACCAGCAGAAGCGCACTTGCAATTCCCGGAAAAGACAGCGGCAATGTAACCGTTCTGAAAATCCTGCCTCTTTGTGCTCCCAGATTTAGTGCTGCATCTTCCACTGCTGGATCTATCGCCTCAAGTATCCCCGACAAAGTAAGGTATGCGATAGGAAAAAATGACATTACCTGAACGACCAATAAACTGTTGAAGCCGTATATATTGACATCTTCCAGACCGAACAGCCTGTTTGTTATTAAACCGTTCCTTCCAAAAAGCATTATCATAGAAAGGGACAGAACAAAGGGTGGCGATATAATAGGAAGCGTCGCCATCATCTTAAAAAATGACTTGAAGGGAATATCTATTCTGGTTATCGCATAGGCAAAAATATAGCCGACAATCAGTGATATGACTGATACAGCCGCTGCCAAGCCCATGCTGTTCATAAGGCTTTGCAGATAATACTTGTTGCTAAGCACACTGCCTATTACCTCAAAGGACAGCCTCCCATCATTGTCAGTCACACTCATGGCCAGAATCTTGTATAACGGATATACTATAAACAAAAATAAAAATACAAATATAGTGATTATGACTGCAGTTACAAGGGGCTCTTTCCCGAAGGGGCTTAGCTTTGAAATTTTTACTCTTAAACTGGTATTGCTGTTTTTCATATGCCATTCTCCTTGTATAATTTCAGGGGTGCAAGCAATACTTGACACCCCTAAAAAATCCTGATGATTATTTGCTTGGGGCTGTAGCTATATCAGCGCTAAACTTTTCAACCAGTCTTTTTCTGTTTTCTCCAGCCCATACATTGTCATAATTGATGGTCTTAAGGTCTGACAGCTTTATGGAGCCTTCTGTGATTTTGGCATCAATATTTACCGGGAGTCTGTAGGACTTTGTCACTTCAGCCAATTCCTGAGCCTGTATATCTGTTATCCAGTCTATGAATTTTCTGGCATTTTCTTCTTCACCGGCAATTCCCTTCTTTATAAGAGCTACTCCGCCGATTTCATATCCTGTTCCATCCTTCGGGAACTTAAGCTCTATCGGATATCCTTCTGTATTTCTTATCTTCAGGATATCATGGCCAAAGGACAAACCTATGGCAGCTTCTCCGATTGCTGCATTCTTTGCAGGTGCTGAACCCGATTTTGTGTACTGTATTACATTCTTGTGCAGCTTCTTCATGTATTCAAAAGCTGGATCTTCACCTTTGAGCTGCACCATGGTGGCAAGTATGGTATAAGCAGTACCCGATGAGCCGGGATGCGCAACAGAAATCTGTTTTGCAAATTCAGGCTTTAATAGATCCTCCCATGATTCGGGATAAGCAAGCTTTTTCTTTTCAAACCAATCCCTATTGCATGCAAAGCCTATAGCGCCCACATAGATTGGAGACCAAAAGCCGGCCTTATCTCTGTATGTTTCCGGTATCTTTGCTATATTGGCAGAATCGTATTTTTCCAATAATCCTGCACTGCCTGCTTGTACAAGAGTATCGGAGGGACCTCCGAACCATATGCTTGCCTGAGGGTTATCCTTTTCTGCAGCGACTCTTGTCATTATTTCCCCTGCTGACAGTCTCACATAATTAACTTTGATACCTGTTGCCTTGGTAAAGGTATCAAGATAAACCAGAATCTCCTCTTCCTGTAGTGCCGAATACATAGTCAAGGTATCAGACTTGGGTTTCTGTTCTTCTTGTGGCTGTGCAGCAGTGGCAGCTGGAGCTTCTTTAGGTGCACATCCAGCGAAGGCCGCTGCCATCAGGATTAGAACCAGGGTTAGGCTTAATACTCTGAACAGATTCTTTTTCATGTTATCCCCCTTTTGTTTATGTATTTTATTTTCAGATTACATCAAGTAATCTAGAAACCTGGACTTATGCACTGCACAGCTGTACGGATAACGTCACACCTTACAAAATTTCCTTCAATTCCAAGAGGTTATCTATGATTTTCATTCGGTATAATGCGAGAAAACCTTCTCGTTCATTTAATCCTGTCTTTCCGATAAAACTAATTCCACATTCTTTTGCGAGCTCAGCATCCTTTAAGGAATCACCAACCAATACTATCTCATCCTTTTGAAAGCCGTACTTGTCACTGAGGTATTCTACATGACTTCTCCCTTTGGATAGTCCTCCGCTGAAACCCAATACCTCATCTATCTTCAAACCGCTGGCGCTTAAATAATCCTCTATTACCTCCTTAAAGTTGTTAGATGAGATTATAGTCATATATCCTTTTTCCCTCAGATATCCGATTGTTTCAATTGTATCATCGAAAAGTCTGTGTTCTTTGAAACTGCTCTTTTTACGGGTCTCAAACTCATCCACCGCAAGCTTATTCTTTTCACAGTCGCAAAACATCATCTCGATCTGCCTGCAGAAAGGAAGTCCTGAGGTTAGCTTATACAGCATTTCTCCATAGTTCTTCGAAAGTTTGTAATACTTAAGAATCACATCAGATGCAATGTCTGCCAAATCCCCCATGGAATCCACCAGGGTACCGTCAAAATCAAACAGAATAACCTTTATCAATGACATCGTCCCTTTCCTTACATTTGCAACAATATTTCCTCATTCAATGCTTCATTTTGCAAAATGTATTATTTTATCTTTAAACGCCAGCCAGTAATTATAGCTCACAGCTTTCTCTTATAATAAGCTGGTAATCCAATATGTTGTCCTCACACTGCGGTTCCATTCCTTGCAGAATTCCCAGCATTATTCTCATAGATGTGGCACCGATTTCATACTTAGGCTGATTGACCGTTGTCAATCCGGGCTTTACCAAACCTGCTATCCCAATATTGTCAAAACCGACAACTGCAACTTCCTCCGGTATCTTATAGCCCTTTTCCTTGGCATATTCCAAAGCTCCTATAGCAGTCTCATCGTTGTATACCACCACCGAAACCGGAACTGCAGCATTTGAAAGTATCTTCTTCATCGACCTATAGCCATCCTCCAAGGATGAATTATCCATGATTACCAGGTTGCTTTCGTAATTTATGTTATTGTCCTTCAGGGCTGCTCTGAAGCCTCTGAGTCTGTCTGCAGCAATCCTGATATTTTGTGGACCTGCAATGTATGAGATTTTCTTATGGCTGTTATTTATCAGATACTCGGTCATCTCATATGCCGCCTTGTAATCATCTACTCGTACGGAGGGTATGTGTGAATTCTCTATGTAATCGCAAACAAGGACTACCGGAACGATTTTATTGATTCCTATTATGGCAGCCTCATCTATTCTAGGTGTGACGAATATAACGCCATCCGCTCTCTTCTCCCGCAAGGTTTTTAAATAATCCATAGCCCTGTCCGGATTGTTTCCTGAGTTTCCTATAAGCAGACAGTAGTCATTCTTGTAGGCTACATCTTCCATACCCTTTATCATCTCTGCCAGTACAGGATTGCAAATATCATGCAAAACAGTAATAATGGTATTTGTTTTCCTGGTTCTGAAATTTCTAGCCAGTATGTTTGGTGCATATCCAAGCTGTTCTACAGTTTTCATTACCTTTTGCCGGGTTTTTTCCGATACAGGTCCATTATTGTTTATCACCCGAGACACCGTTGCCGTTGAAACCTTTGCTTTTCTTGCGACTTCCTCTATTGTAGCCATATTTTCTTCTCCCGTTCTGTATTATGTGTCATAATGTAATCGTTTACATTTTTTACGAAAATAAAACGCCAAAGACTTTGGCTTTACTTAGTTTACATGTCCTACTGTGATAGTTATTTAACAGATAGTAAATTGTAATCTGCTAATATATATTCTATTAATTCATCAAAATTCCTCCTTTATTTTCAATATTATAAAAATTTTAAATATTGTGTTTAATTATAAAAAAAACACCACGTTAACGCAGTGTTTGTTTCAATCCATGAGTAAGTCTATAAGCCGGGTTCTGTATTAGACGATCATCTATCTAGGCCTGACGTCACCGTCAAGCTCAAGCGACCTTACCCGGAGACGGAACGGGCCGTTCCTGCTAAAGCTTGCGCTTCAGCTGTCCCTCTATTTGGTCTTGCTCCAAGTGGGGTTTACATAGCCGGTTAGTTACCTAACCGCTGGTGAGCTCTTACCTCGCCTTTCCACCCTTGCGGCAGCTGGCCTAAGCCAACTGTTTCGCGGTATATCTCTGTTGCACTATCCTTGGAGTCGCCTCCACCGGGAGTTACCCGGCACCCTGCCCTCTGGAGCCCGGACTTTCCTCGTTTGCATCACTGCGCACGCGATCATCTGGCTTACTCATTAATTTTTATTTTGTTTTGCATAGTGCCTCGTTAAGTATATCCCTTTTTCAGCATGCGAGACACTGAATCAAGGATGTGATTTTTAACACTTTGAAAGATATGAAATCTGTTGTGTTAATAATCACTAGATACTTATTATATAGCCAAACAATGATGTAGTCAACATGATATATATTGCTATAATGTAAATGTCACGTCAATTTGCCATCTCGTAAATCTGTATCAAGACTTAACGAAATATAACAACCTGCCGCAGCTCTGGCACCTCAGCTCCTGACTGCCGCTTTTCAAAGCTTCATAATCCATTGCTGACACTTCCATATTGCAACCGCTGCATGATCGGCCTTCCATCCGTGCTACAGGGTCAGTATGTGATTTTAATACCCTTCCATACAATTCAAAGGTATCCTTATCAACTTTTTTTATAAGGCTGTCAATCTTGGAGCTGAGTTTCACTTTTTTAGTTTCCAGCTCCTTTATTGACTTTTCTATGTTCTCCTTGCTGCTTGCATATTTTTTCTTTATAAATACAGATCGTTTTTTTGTTTCTGCAAGGTTCTTAGTAGTATTATCTACTTCATCAATGAGTGTTATTATGTCATTTTCTACCCCTTGCTTTTTCTCTTCAAGCTGCTCGAGTTGTTTTTCAATGCTTTCCAGCTTTTTCACCGAATCTGTTTCTTTGCTGAACTTAATTTCCTCACAGGCTTTTTTATTATATTCGAGATTCTTTATTTCATTATTTCTTATCTCTTGCTGATATGCATTTTTTTTGAGACTTTCCTCGCCTTCCTGATACTCCTTATTAAGTCTCTGATACTCATCCTTGAGCTTTCTTAATTCCTTTGTCTCACGAAGCTCCTTTAGCTTTTCCTCAATTACATCCATTTCCTTGTGCAAATCCTGCAGCTCGTAAAGTAATGGCAAATCCATCGAACCATCTCCTTGCCTTATTTTTTAAAATAAAATAAAATAGGAACAGTAAAACTATTCCTATAAAACTCTCAAAATTTCCGTATTCGCACTTGATTCAACAACGTCCACATCAAGCTTCAACTGTCGAAATTTACCATTCAAGTATTCACTTATATACTTTATCATGATTTTTTCTGTGGCATAGTGGCCTGCATCAATTACGCACAAACCCATTTCCAAGGCATCAAGTATGTCATGGTACTGCATATCTCCAGTTACAAGCACATCCGCACCTGCAAACCTGGCATCATTTATAAATTTATTGCCAGAACCATTTAATAGCGCAACTTTTTTTATAGTTCTGTTCGGGTCTCCTGCAAATCTCACATGGCTCGCTCCCAGCAACGTTTTCACATTGTCGGCATATATTGCAAGTGTTGTTTCATTTTCAAGCTCGCCAATTCTTCCCAGACCCATGATTTGACCCTCGTTTCTTGTCTCATATATATCATATGCAGCTTCTTCATATGGATGAGCTTTCAGCATCTCTTTGATTACTCTGTTTATCAGCTTCTCAGGAACTATAGTCTCTACCCTGAATTCCTCAACGCTCTCTAAGCGTCCTTGTGTGCCGATAAAGGGTTTCGTTCCCGCTTGAGGTTCAAAGGTGCCTATACCCTTAGCTCTGAATGTACAACTGCTGTACTTTCCTATATAGCCTGCCCCAACACCGCACATCGCATCCATAATCTTGTCCTCGTGGCCTGAAGGCACATAAACAACAAGCTTATACAGCTTTTCTCTGTATTTCTCATCTATAACTCTGGAATTATTAAGTCCCAGCTCTTTTGCAAATATATCATTCAGGCCCCCTACTACTATATCATAGTTAGTATGTAAACAATACAGGGATATATTGTTTTTTATGAGGCTTAAAAGCTTTCTGCCTGTCGCAGTATCTGAATTTACCCTTTTTATTCCGTTAAAAATCATAGGATGATGAGCTACAATCATATCAACATCCTTATCAATGGCTTCTTCCACCACCCATTCCGGGGTATCAAGACATACCATCACCTTGTTAATCTTCTGCTTGCCATCCCCAACGAGCAGGCCAACGTTGTCCCAGCTTTCAGCAAGCCTCTTTGGAGCTAATTCATCCAATATACCCGCTATGGTCTGACATTTTACTGTACCCACTGCAATACCTCCAAGTAGTAATTAATCAAAACCCTGCATTCTTCAGCTCTCTCCCTGCAGCTGACCATATCCATTACCTCCAGCGCTGCTACTACCTTTTCAAGTTCACTCATTTTTTTATTTATGTATTCAGCCGCAAGCGGGTGTTTTTTCTCAATAATTTTATCACCCATAAGCATTAGGCCCTCTGCCGTTTTTACTGCAGCTGCAGGCTTTGCCCAAATAACTTCATATATTTTATCCTGCTCTTTCACCAGTTCCTCATCTGTGATGTCAAAGCCATGGGTAATCAGCCATCGTCTTACCTTATCCGAGTCCCTCATTGGTTGAAGTATCAAAAGCTTTGCACTTTCCGCCACCTTCGCATCTTTATCCAATATGTCCCTTATCAGAATTCCTCCCATACCAGCAATAACAATCACTTCTGCTTCCTTCGGTGCTATAACCTCAAGGCCGTTTCCTTGACGTACTCTTACTGACTCCTCAACCTTATGACTTTTGAGTGCTTTTTTTGATATTTCTACAGGACCGCTGTTTATATCAGTAGCAATTGCGCTTTTTACCCGTCCGTTTTTCACCAGATATATAGGAAGATAAGCATGGTCTGAGCCAATATCTGCAACTGTTTCAAAGCCTTGTATGCTGTCTGCAATAATTTTTAATCTGGGAGTAAGTATCAAAATCATCATCCTAACTTTTTTGCCTCGTGCCTCGTGTCACGTGCCTCGTGCTTTGAGCTAAGCTTCGAAGCCTTGCTTAAGTCCTCGAAACCCCGTAACCTCGTAACCTCGTAACCTCGTACCAGAAGATTTGCAAAATCTTCTTATTCATTATACTACACTTTATTGATTTTTTTATTATAAATTGAGAAAAATATGTCTAAGGGAGTGAAAAGCATGAGTAAAAAAATCCATATGAAACCAGAAATAATACAAAAATTCAATTGGGGAGGAACTACAAAAGAGTGGGAAGATGAGGCGCATAAGCTTTCCAATCAGCTTGAGACCATGACTGCAGTCAACGCGATAATAGAAAGTCAAGACTGTGAAAGCGACATCAAAACATCCCCAACCGGAGATAACAAATAAGCGCAGCAAAAAACCTGATACATATGTATCAGGTTTATTATTGTCATAAATGGTGGGCCTTCAGGGACTCGAACCCCGGACCAACCGGTTATGAGCCGGTTGCTCTAACCAACTGAGCTAAAGGCCCTAAAATGGCTCCCCAAGTTGGACTTGAACCAACGACCCTGCGGTTAACAGCCGCATGCTCTACCGACTGAGCTATTGAGGAACTTCAAACTGACAAATATTATTTTACTAACTTTTATTATGAAAGTCAACAGTAAATTTTGTATCAAATTGATTTTTTTTGAGTTTTTCTATTCAAGGAAATCCTTCAGCTTCTTACTTCTGCTTGGATGTCTGAGCTTCCTTAATGCCTTTGCTTCAATCTGTCTTATACGCTCTCTGGTGACATTAAACTCCTTGCCCACTTCCTCCAATGTCCTCGCTCTTCCATCCTCAAGACCGAATCTGAGCTTAAGCACCTTTTCTTCTCTCGGAGTTAAGGTATCAAGAACTTCCATAAGCTGTTCCTTAAGCAGTGTAAATGCTGCCGATTCTGCAGGCGCAGGAGCGTCTTCATCCGGTATGAAGTCACCCAAGTGGCTGTCTTCTTCTTCACCTATAGGAGTTTCAAGAGATACAGGTTCTTGGGCAATTTTCATAATCTCCCTCACCTTATCCACTGTCATTCCCATTTCGTTTGCTATTTCTTCTGGGATAGGATCTCTGCCCAGCTCCTGAAGGAGCTGTCTTGAAACCCTTATAAGCTTATTTATTGTTTCAACCATATGCACAGGTATCCTAATAGTTCTTGCCTGGTCAGCAATAGCTCTTGTTATTGCCTGTCTAATCCACCAGGTAGCATAGGTACTGAACTTGAAGCCTTTTGTATAATCAAACTTCTCAACAGCCTTTATAAGTCCGAGGTTTCCTTCCTGAATAAGATCCAGGAACAGCATCCCTCTTCCTACATACCTCTTTGCTATGCTAACTACCAATCTAAGGTTTGCTTCTGTAAGCTTCCTCTTAGCATCAAGATCATTTCTCTTAATTTTATTAGCTAAGTCAACCTCTTCTTCTGAACTCAGCAGTGGCACTTTGCCTATTTCCTTTAGATACATTCTAACAGGGTCGTCTATGCTAATACCTTCTGGAATGCTTATATCGAGATCCACTTCTTCAGTTTCTTCATCAAGTGGCGGCATATCAACGTCATTTTCTACAGCTCCCACTACATCTATACCTTTGGTTTCCAGGTATTCATACAGTTTATCAATCTGCTCCGGATCCATTTCTACTTCTTCAAAGGTATCCATTATTTCTTTATATGTCAGCGTTCCATTCTTCTTGCCTTTGTCAACAAGTTCTTTCACATATGTCATTTTGAGTTCTTCTGTTTTCACCGTTATCCCCTCCCTTCCGGATATTACCTTTTCTTCTTCTGCAGTTCTTTAATCTCAACAAAAATTCTATTAGCCTCTTCTCTTTCTCCGGCTTGATACATCTCATCCATTTTTTCTGTCATTTTGTGAATATTCCTATCAGATTTTGATTGTTTTACCTTGTCCAAGCTGGATTTTATCAGGCTGTCTACATCTGCGTCAGGCAGCTTTTGGCTAAAGATTTCTGCAACCCTTGATTTCTCATCGTCATTTTCAAAGAAACCTATAATCTCCCCTGCCGTTATTGCCTTTTCTTCATTGGCTGATTTCTGAATAATTCCAGCAATTTTAGCATGGATATCATTGGAAAAATCAGCTGGCTTCAAGAGCTCAAAAATATTTTTTGCTTTCTTGAAATAATAAATACATATATTGAGAAGATAAATCTCTGCTATTATTTCACCTTTTTTCAACTCTAGCTCTGTTTTTTTACTATTTATTATATTATGTTTATTATTTCCATTTTTATTCTTATCCCTCAGCCTGTTTAGCTCTGCGTAAAGAGCCGGCTCATTTACCTGCATGATGTTCGAATACTTTTTTATATAAGCATCTACCTCTACGTTGCTTTCAACATCCATTAAAACTTCTGAAAAGCCCTTTGTAAATCTTATTCTATCTTGTATGTTATTTATGTCCAAACCCTTTTTTAAATTTTCAATTTTGTATTCTATAAGGGAAGTGCTTTTCCTAATTCTTTCCCTGAAGGCATCTATGCCTTCCTTTCTGATATATTCATCAGGATCCTTACCTGAGGGCAAGCTTAGAACCTTTACTACACAGCCTTCCTTCTCAAGGACGGATAAACCCTTCATTGTTGCAGTCTGGCCTGCCAAATCCGAATCATAAGAAATTATGATATCATTGGAAAACCGCTTCAACAGCTTCGCCTGATTTTCAGTGAAGGCTGTCCCCAATGAGGCAACAGCATTTTCCACTCCGAATTGATGCAGGGCTATTGCATCCATGTAACCTTCAACTACGATAATATTCTCAAGGTTTTGCAGCTTTTTAACAAAATTCAGTCCGTAAATATTGTACCCTTTGTTAAAAACAGGTGTATCCGGTGAATTGAGGTACTTCGGCTTCGAGTCATCCATAACTCTTCCCCCAAAGGCAATTACATTTCCCTTGAGATCTATTATAGGAAACATCACCCTGTTCCTGAACTTGTCGTAATATCTTTCGCCATCCTTATTCTTAACAATGAGCCCAGCCTTATACAGGAGTTCCGCATTAAAGCCCTTCCTCTTCAAGAAATCCAAGAGCTCATGCCATTTATCCGGAGCGAACCCCAGACCAAACCGCTTAATGATTGCTTCACTCAGACCTCTTCTTTTGAGGTATTCCATTGCCTTAATGTCTTTATTGAGATTGCTGTAAAAAAACCTTGCGGCTTCAGTATTAACCTTATATAATGCTTTTTGAAGCTTTGCTTTTTCGAGCTGTCTGGGATCATTGTCCTCTTCAAGCTGTATAGCTGCTCTTTCAGCAAGCAGCTTCACTGCTTCAATAAAATTGATTCTTTCGATTTTCTGTATAAAAGTTATTACGTTACCTCCAACACCGCATCCGAAACAGTTAAATATCTGTTTTGATGATGACACGCTGAAGGATGGTGTCTTCTCGGAATGGAAGGGGCATAAGGCTCCATAGTTGCTGCCGCTTCTTTTCAAAGTCATGTATCCCGAAATAACATCCACTATATCGTTTTTTTCTATTATCTCAGAAATCTTATCTTCTGAGAAAAGCATGTTGTTTTCCACCTTTATATTTATTAGAATATTTCTATCGATAATTAATATATTTATTCTCCATATATTTTAAATATCCTTCATATTCTGTGAAATTAGAAAGCTGAGTGATTTTTCAAATTCCTTGTCATCGCTTTCACGACGCTTTGCAGGGCCTTTTGTTCTTCCGCCGCTCCTTCGCACGACTCCTGACATATGTCTTTCAAAAAGCAGTTGGTCAATATTATTCTCATCATATATCATCCCGCTGAAGGATACTGCGTAAGCCTTCTTGCCAAGTACCAGGGATGCAAGTCCGAAGTCTCCTGTCACAACTAAATCTCCTTTTGATGCTTTATTAATTATTGCCATATCTACTGCCTGCGATACATTATCAACCATTATTTTTTCCATGGTCCCACCGGAATTGCAGCTGTGGTGGCATATGCTGTGAAAAAAAACAACACCGATTCCATATCGGGCTGCAACTTTTTCTATCAAGGCAGTAACTGGGCAGGCATCTCCATCTATAAGTATTCTCATATTGGTATCTCCATCACTGGATGGATTCAAAAACATAAAATTTTTCTTTAGAATCCGTCCACATTATGTTAAATAAGATAATTAGAGTGCCGAATTAAATTTTATTCGACACACAATTCAAATATCCTTCAAATTATAAGAAATTTTATCATTTTTTGTTCACTACACCTTCCATGGTGAAGGAATGAATAGCTCAGTGAACAAGTTTATGGCAAAACGGTCGGACATACCTGCGATATAATCACATACATATCTTTCTTTATTCGCATTATCATTTTCCCCAAAACCCTCAATGGGTATTTCCTCCGGGTACTCGATATAGTATTCGTACAAGCCCTTTACTATATTTTTTGCTTTTTTCTCTTCTACCTTTGCAGCGGAGCCAATATATACATTATCAAACATGAATTCCCTCAGTTCGTTAGTAGCCTGCATTACAGCACTGCTCATCACGATATTGTCTCTGCCCATACTTTCATTAATAATGTCCGTTATCATTGTATTTATCCTTTGGTTGTGGGTAAAGCCGAGAACCTCCATGCATTCTATTGGTATTGAAGATACTTCCAGTATACCTCCTCTTAATGCATCATCAATATCATGATTAATGTAAGCTATCCTGTCGGAAATACTTACTATTTTACCCTCCAGTGTTTCTGGCTCCAAGCTCCCTGTATGCTTCAAAATACCGTCCCTTACCTCATAGGTCAGGTTGAGGCCTCTTCCACTCTCCAGAAAGTCAACAACCCTGAGGCTTTGTTCATTATGCTTAAACCCGCCTGGATGTATATTGTTCAATTCCTTCTCCCCGGCATGTCCAAAGGGAGTATGCCCCAAGTCATGTCCCAGTGCGATTGCTTCAGTCAGGTCTTCATTCAATCTGAGCGCCCTTGCTATAGTCCTGGCTATCTGCGATACCTCAAGAGTATGCGTCAGCCTTGTTCTATAATGATCCCCTTCCGGTGATATAAATACCTGTGTCTTGTGCTTAAGCCTTCTGAAAGCTTTAGAATGAAGTATCCTATCTCTGTCCCTTTGGTAATCGGTTCTTATATCGCATTTTGTCTCTTCTGTAAGCCGTCCCCTTGTATTCATGCTTAGAGCGGCATACTTTGATAGATTTTGCTTTTCCAGATTTTCAGTGATTTCTCTTATTTTCATTTACCCATCTCCATTTGCAATTCCCCTTGCATATGCATAGCGGTTAAAAGAATTATATACAGATTTTAATATATTATTTATACGTAAATGTAATATACAACATAAATTTAAATATTCCTTTATATTCGCAAAATTTTTTGCATAAATAACGAGAGGCAACAGGAGCAATGTATCGGTAAATAAGTGCAAATCACTTATGTATATCGACTCACACGATATAAGCTTTGGACAGAATTAGAGCTTGCTACTTGTAAAATCCTAACGCGCATAAACCCGGCGTCCAAGGCTTTTGCATAAGCAAATAGGTTACATCTGTTTGTGGGCGTAGCCCACATCTAGGTATGCGCTAGGTTTACATCACGTAAACCTTACGGATTTTCCTACGTATCTTCACTCTATTCTGTTACCCAAAGACTTATAGCGAGTAGGCGCATCTAATCCACCTTAATTTGTCATGCGCCGTAAACGAGCTTCATAAAAGACTTCCTTAATCTAAAAATATTTTATTAGAAGCCTTTTATATAAGTGTTCGCTGATATACATAAGTTAATGCTCCCCTAAATCGTTACTGAGCTTTAGTTCACTTAGTAGTTAATTGGTGAGACAGCCATGCAAATAGCCTAAGCATGCTTATACAGAAATTGTTAATGGCTCTTAGGAGCGGAGCCTTAGAAATTACCGTGAGCGAGACAGGACGTCGAGCTAGCTTTCCAGGGACAAGGATGTCCTTTGGAAAGCGTTAGGTAATTCTTAGGCGCAGCGAGTTAGTGCCATCAATTTTTGTATACTCATACGTGGCTATTTGCATGGCTGTCCTTATTTTGCGATTTAGCACAAATATTAAAGGCTGCATAAAATGCAGCCCTGTGGTTAATCCGCTCCGAAGAAATATTTGTTTATATCATCTATTACTTTTTTAAGTTTTTCCTTATCTGCATAGAAATATTTAATATTTCTTATCTTTTCTTCCTGTATAAAGCCCGCTTGTTTTAATATATCCAAATGATGCGATACTGTTGGGGTGGATATTCCAACCAACTCGGACAATGCTTTCCCATAATTCTTATTGTTCACCAGTATTCGAAGTATCTCCATTCTGGATTTGTCATCAATAACCTTTAATATTTTGGAAAGCTCATCTAATAGGGCTTCTCGTTTGTCTCTAGTTACCCTGCAGTCAAAAACCACATAGAGCTTGTCACCTGAGAATATTCTTATGCACCTTTGGGGTGAAACGAAATATGAGGGAATTATGCAATATTCCTTGTAGCCGGAAAACAACTTCCTCGGCCTTCCGGATATCTTTTCGAGTGCTGATTCCACACTGTCCTTACCAGTGAAGCTGTCTACATATTGTATTCCAGCATCCATCCTGTCCTTACACCGCTCCAGCTTTGCCATAAAATCATTGTTAAGTACGGTTTTATAGGTATGTACAGTGTTCTTTTTTATATTCTCAGGGTGTTCAAAGAACTCCATAAGGTCATTGTCTTCAATTATCCACTTTATCTTTTCTTGAATTTTATACCGTTCCTTTTTATCGATAAAAGCTTTCTCTATCTTCACTTTTTCTATTTCTTCATTTAATAAGAAGTAGTAGAAATCAAGCAAGTCAAGGTGCTCAATATACTCAATAAACTTCGGTATTGATGTAAGCTCACCGCTTTCCAGTATGAGGTTCAATATATTCATACCCCCGGCAGGAAACAGCTTAATAGTATCCAACGCCTTCAGGTCATTGGTTTTAAGCTTTGATAATACCTCATCCGCCCATTTTATTTCATACTGGTGATGTGCAGCATCCGTAAGCAAATGCACGGCACAAATCAGTTCTATAACCGGAGAATTAAAAATCTTTACATTTGGCTCATTGTTCTCCCCATAAATCTCCATTGGCATTCATAACACCTCCCCGATTAGATATATATCTAATAAAAATATTACCAATTTATTAACAAACATGCAACAGAAAGTTTAAATCATTCAATACCTATTATTCTTAGCTCTTTTTCGTTAAGTTCCCTGAAGTCCCCAAGCTCCATGGTTTCGTCCAGCTTCAGATCCCCCATGGAAATTCGCTTTAGATATATAACTTCTTTATCTACTGACTTAAACATCCTTTTTACCTGATGGTACTTGCCCTCATATATTGTAATCTCAACCAAAGAAGCTTCGCCACTTTCCAGTATCTTAAGCTGCGAAGGCATAGTCCTGTATCCATCCTCCAGAGTAACACCGCTGTTGAAGGCTTCCACATCTTCTTCCGTCACTCTGCCCATGATTTTTGCAAGGTAGGTCTTGGGTACATGCTTTTTGGGAGACAACAGCCGGTGAGTGAGCTGCCCGTCATTCGTCAGCAGCAAAAGGCCTTCTGTATCCTTGTCCAGTCTGCCAACTGGAAAAGGGTTGAAGGCTTTGAATTCATCAGAGAGTAAATCCACTACCGTCCGCTCGCGGCTGTCTTCAGTGGCAGATATTACTCCCTGAGGCTTATTCATCAATATATATATAGTGTCCTTGTAAAAGAGCCTTCTTCCACCTACCTTAATTTCCTGAGATTCAGCCTCTACCTGCTGGCCTGAATCCTTCACCACAGTTCCATCTATTTCAACCGAGCCGCTTTTTATAAGCTCCTTTACTTCCTTTCTAGTGCCATACCCCATATTGGATAATATCTTGTCTATACGCTGTCTAGTACCCATCACTGTTTCTCCTTTTAAACGTTTTGCGAAATATCCTTAGCATTGTTCCTTCAGATTTCGTAAAAAGTATCCTTGTTGTTATTGAATTCGCACTATACCCAATGTGAATACTTTCGTGCGTTCAATATATCCATAAATATTTTAACATTCCACTAAGAATATATTATACAATATGCTTATATAAATCGCACATGAAAGATTACTTCGATTAGCTGCGATTTATAACGTTAATGAAGACGTTTCGCACTATCGAACTATTATTTAAAGGATTTAGTGCGAAAGTCCTAGAACATAGAAGTTTGAAAAATTAAAACCATTAGAATATAATGAAAATAAATGTATAAAGCTAACCCCATATATCTCCACTATTTCCGGCACTTAAGGAGGATTCTATGTATAACGATAACGTAACCCGGCTTTACAATAATATCAGCAGCAGGCTGCTCTTGGCAGATTGGCCACATTATATGGAGGATACACAGATTGAAATAAAAGCATATATGGAAGATAACCGCTTCATGGATAATCTTCATAAGATAGTAGAAAACAGGGATTACAGCTGCAGCGCTGTACTAACACTGTGCAAGAGCCTTATGGATGAGCTTGCACACGATAATATCCCCCTAAGCTGGCTCGAATATGTATACCAGTATGCCTTGAATAAATCCTTCCCCCATGCTGTTGAGACAGAGCTTCAAGACAACCTTGAAAACTCATGCCTTATATATTTGAATACTCTCAAGGTAATTTCTGAATTCCAGAAAAAAGACAGTGACAGCACATGGCAAAGTAAATACCCCATGATATTCCTCTCTGCTGAAGAAGAGGCCGAACTTGAGAACCCCTTGGAATATATGAAGTTCCTCAAAGCCTTCGATGATGAATATGTATATGAGATGATGAAGCTCAACCAGGAGGTCTTGGGTTATAACACGCTTGATCATATTTGCGGAGTGCATTATTTATCATTATATATAGGAAGAGAACTGAAAAAAGCAGGAATCCCCATTGACCTTGGCAGGGTTTCAGGGGCTGCTGCCGGTCATGATATAGGTAAATACGGGTGTAAATCCTCGGAGCTTAAAAGAGTGCCGTATCTCCACTACTATTATACCGATTTATGGTTCAAGAATCACGATATAACCTATATCGGGCACATAGCCATGAATCATTCCACCTGGGACCTGGAGCTTGAGAATCTCCCCCTGGAATCCCTCATACTCATTTACTCAGATTTCAGAGTAAAACAAAGAACAAATGAGGGCAGCAAAGAAATGAATATTTATTCCCTTCAGGATTCCTTTAGGGTTATTCTCGATAAACTGGACAATGTGGATGATACGAAGGAAAAGAAGTACAGACGTGTGTACTCCAAGCTTTTAGACTTTGAGGATTATATGGTGAATCTAGGTGTCGAGGTTGATATCAGCAGGATAACCAATGGCTTCCACGGGGAGTATAAGCGTAAAAACTGGCATTTTTCTCTGATGGGCGGAAAGCAAGTTATTAAGAATATCAAGTACCTCGCAATCAACCACAATATAAGCCTTATGTATCAGCTAAGAGATGAAGCTTCACTTAATCTGATACTGGAATCAGCCAGGAGTGAGAGCAATTGGAAAAGGCTAAGGGAATATATCCGGATTTTCGAGGAATATTCCACATATCTCACACAGAAGCAAAAGCTTATAACAATTAAGTTTCTCTATGATCAGGCGGTTCATTTGGAGGATGATATCCGAAGGCAGTGTTCGGAGCTTATCGGGCTGCTCATTGCTTCCTTTGATGAGGACTACCGCAAGGAGGTCCCTGAGGATGCCATACTTGACACTCCATCCATAACCAGCTATGCACTCTTGGACAGATATATGCAGCTTTTTATCAATCCCGATCACAAGATGGTACCTCTTCACAGAGGCTATTTGGGATACAACATCAGTATTGTGATATCTTCATTGTTTTCGCATTGCAGCAAGAATCAGGTGGAAAGCTTCAAGAAGGTTGTCGTCAAGTATTATAACGAAACCTCTCGAAGGTCTACTGAGACAAAACTGTACCTGCTTGAAGCTGTAAGGTGTATCCCAGTCTCCAATGAGCACAAGACAGACAAGAAAATTCTTGAGTATGTCGGAAGGATGTTGAAAGAAAAGAACACCGTTCTGAGGCTTTCTGCTTTAGATGTGGCCTATAATGTTTTGTTCCGTTCTTCAGGCCATATTGACGCATTAGGCGAAGAAGCAGTAATAAGCAACTTTGCACTTACTGTTAAGCAATTAATATCGAATAATCTGATAAGCTCCAGTTTTGCCTCTGAAAACTTCCTTAAATACAGAATAGCAGTTCTGCTTGGCATGGAACCGATGATATTGGATATGCTTTCAGACTTCTGTCAAAAAGATGTGCATAAGCTTTCCGAAATCTCCTTAAGCAATCTTAAGACAGCAACAGAGTGGGTGTTAAAAAGACTTCAGATAGACCTGCTCTTGGATTATTCCTTGAAAAACCCAAAATCCAATGGGTTTTATTCAGCCATGCATTTCTGCAATCTTCTGAAGGTCAGTGCTTCAGAAAATGTCCGCAACCGTGCCGGAGAAGCTCTGATACAGATAGTCCCTCATTTGTCGGTAGAACAGAGGAATGACATAGCTGTAGAAATGCTGAGAGCTCTTGAAATTGATGGCTATCAGTTTGCCGAATACATACCCAGCTATCTTGGAAAACTGATACTTTCCCTTGAGCCCGTCGAGCTTGATGAAGTCCTGGACGATTTCAAGGAGAAAATCAAAAACTCCACCCCTCACTTAGATTCCCTTATGGTAAAAACCATAAGCATAGCTATAGCAAACTATCCCGCGTATATTGAAATATCACATGAAGAGAAAGACATCTTTGAAAACAGACTTGAGAAAATGCTGGGTATCATCATTAATGGACTTGCCCATTACGATGGAAATGTAAAACAGGCTGCCTTCAGCGTTTTGGGTAAGGAAATCTTTGGCTCCACCACTCTAATGCTTAATGAAAAGCGGCAGATATTTACCCATATCGCAAAAAAGCTGCTGACACTTCTTGAGGATGATATCCAGGAAGGTCTGCTTTTTCTTACAAATTCTGCAGGCTTAAATAGCATATACAGATTTATTTCCGATTATACCTTTTTTTATAAGGACATTGATATTGTTATACCTGAGAAGGTTGCTTTCTTCCCGGGAGCCTTTGACCCCTTCTCCCTCGGCCATAAAGAGATTGCAAGAGCCATCCGGGATATGGGCTTTGAAGTCTATCTCGCAGTAGACGAATTTTCCTGGTCAAAGAAAACTCTTCCTAACCTTATCAGAAAAAATATTATAAATATGTCTATCGCGGATGAATTCAATATATACATTTATCCCGAGGACTATCCTGTGAATATCGCAAATAACTTGGATCTTGAAGTATTGAGGGATAGTTTCCCGTTATCAGAAGTATATATAGTTGCTGGAAGTGATGTTATCCTTAATGCTTCTGCATATAAAAAGGAAAAAAGCAAAAACTCCATACAGACGTTTTCACACATACTATTTGAAAGAAAGAGCTTGAACAGCCAGTATGAAAGTGATGATGATTACCTTGAGGAAACGGTTGGGAGAATTGACGGGAAAGTAATTCGGCTGTCTCTTCCTCCGCAATACGAGGATATCAGTTCTTCTCAGATAAGAAATAATGTGGACGAAAATAGAGATATATCTATGCTGGTTGACCCTCTGGCACAAAGGTTCATTTATGAAAATGGCTTCTACCAGAGCGAACCCCAGTATAAATCAATAATACAGACAAAATCTATTGAAATGGAAGTATTGGAAGAAGTCAACAGAGAGATTTTAGAAGAACTATCCAAAGCTATGAATATTAGCTGCGAGACCCTGACAGTCAGGTTCACCAGCTTTCTTAAGAAAACTTCCTGCAGGCTGCTGCTAATAAGGGATTCGGAGCATGGAAAGCAAATCCTTGGATTTTCTGCTTTCCATAGGCTGAATTTCAGTCTGCTTTATCAAGAATTCGGAAGCAGCTCAGTAACTGAGTATATTAGGAATAACTCCACAGGTAAAATAGTGCTTATTGATGGTATATTTATTGCCAATAATGCGGTTTTTGAGAACATGGAGCAGGTCCTTCTTGCTGAAACATTAGCTTACTGCTTATCAAGGGACTATGACTATGCGGTTTATAACAGCACCTTGAATGACTCCATATCCTATAGCATACTTGAGGTTCTCAGGCTTATGGGCTTCCGAGACATACCCTGCCTGGGATGTTCCAACAAGGTGCTCGCAGTGAATATCAGCACCCCTTGCACCTTGAATCTGGATATTGAAACCACTATTAAAGAACCTTACAGAAGCAGCAATGCATTTATAGCTGCGGTATCAAGAACCAGAAAAAGGCTTCAGAGCACTTTGGCGGAGGTATATGCCGGAAATCTTATATTGCCTTTTGACAGAGCGGTTATGGATGACACGCTGATTAGAAAAATATGTGAAGTGAATGATGTGCCCACAAAGCTTATCACCCCAAGAAAGCTTGGCCCTGCAATGTGTGTGCCCTATGGCAGCATGCTCAGCAGAAGCATCATTCCCAACACAGTAACGAAGTCACTCCATACAGAAAAGCTCTTCAGCCCTGATATGGAGGGCTATAGAATTGGACACTTTCCATATTACATGGATCTGGAAGTCCAGATAAAGATGCTGCATTCCTTTGGAAGGCCTATAATCCTGGTGGATGATACACTTCATCATGGATTCAGGCTTAAGGTTTTGGATCCTTTGCTCAAGAAGGAGGATCTTAAGGTAAAGAAAATAATTGTAGGGATACTTTCCGGACAAGGAAAGGAACTGATGGATATCCAGGGACGAGATATTGATTGCGCATATTTCATACCCAGGTTGAGGGAATGGTATAATGAAAACAATTTTTATCCATTTATCGGTGGAGATGCCTTATGGAGAGGTGAATACCCCAAAAGAAACCTGCTTCCTTCGATAAACTTGATACTACCATATACCTCACCCTCTTTCCTTAATGAGTCGTCAAAAAAATCAATATTCAAGCTTTCACAAGTTGCGATGGAAAATGCGATAGATATACTTTCAACCTTGGAAGATGAGTTCCAGCATATCAATGAAAGAAGCTTAACACTGTCATCCATGGGTCAGGTATTTATAACACCAAGGTGTCCTGATCATGGAAAAAATATGGATTATGACCTGAATCTAAGCCCATCCTTTTACTTGAAGAATGACCTTGAGCTTCTAAACAGGCTCGAGAATATCATATGCTAGTGCTTTTTAGCACAACGTATAAATAATGCGTCTTAAACAATGGGGGAACGGGTACCACGGTTTTCCTTCGGAAAAACACTGAATTCCACGAAATACACGGCGAAAAAAAATATTCTGAAACATAAGTAATAATCGATACGGAAGTAAGTATCAAAACTCTCTAATGTCGCTATATATTATACAAAATTAACCGTGCAATTCCGTAGGAATCCGTGGAACATCCGTGTGTTCAGTGGTATCCGTTACCCATTTACTACTTCGCATTGTTTTACTGTTACGCAGCACATAAAACCTTTTTGGAGGAATAGAAATGTTTTATTACAAACACCTTAACAGGACCTTAGTATCCTGGGAAAGGTACAATCAGCTCATGGAAATTTCAGAGGACGATGCGGCGTCTGACAAAGGTAATATATTTGCTATAACTAGCAGTTCACCGAAAAATACCAGAAGGAGCTTTTCTGTATCTCAGTCCGACCTGATGTCTGCCGATAAAGAAGATTTGAGTATGCTACTCCTCCATCCTTTGAATGACAGCAATGTGCCCGACTTTCTGATTCAGGCTGTGCAGAACAATAGAGTCACTATGATAAATACCGAGTACCCCACTTGGCAGAATGTTCTGCTCTATAATGCTCCTGAGAAATGGAGAATAAATGTTGTGGGGCTTGGAGATGTCGGAGGAACTCTTGTGTCAGGGCTGAGACTCTTAGGAGGCGACTGTATATCACATATCGGAATATATGATTTAGATCCTAATAAGATTAAGCGCTGGGAGTTTGAAACCAATCAAATAATGGATCCTACCGGAAACTTGAGTCATCCTGCGGTTTTGCCCATATCAGAAGAACAGCATTTTGATTGTGATATGTTCATATTCTGCGTTACCGTTGGCGTACCTGCATTAAGTGAAAATCTTAGCGATGTTAGAATTGCACAATATGAAGGCAATTCAGGGATAATAAAGGGATATGCACTTTCAGCCAGGAGTAAGGGCTTTAAGGGTATATTTGCAGTTGTGTCGGATCCTGTGGACCTGTTGTGCAAGGCTGCCTTTAACTTCAGCAACACCGACAGCAATGGCAAGCCTGATTTCAAAGGTCTCGCAGCTGAGCAAATAAGAGGCTACGGGCTTGGAGTCATGCATGCACGAGCAGCCTACTTTGCCGGACTGGATCCGGAGACTGCTCATTATCTCACAGAAGGCAGAGCTTTTGGTCCTCATGGTGAAGGCCTGATAATTGCAGACAGTATTGAAAAATACAATGAAGCTCTTTCCTTGGATCTTACAGAAAAAACTAAAACAGCGAACCTTGCAGTCCGCAGTCTGGGCTTCAAGCCTTATATCGCGCCAGCCCTCTCATCAGGCTCCTTATCAATACTCGCTACCATTAGAGGACAGTGGCATTATAGTGCTACCTTCCTTGGCGGGGTATATTGGGGAACACGAAACAGACTGCTTCCTACCGGCATTGAGCTTGAGAGACTGCCGATACCGAATGGGCTTTTCTCCCGAATGGAAAACACATATGAAAGCCTGAGGAAAATGCTATGAGCAAGTATTATGTTATAAAACCAGCTGACACTTCTGCTCAACTCGAAAAAATGCTGGAAGCGGCGTTGAACGGTAAAAATGTAGTTTATATATCAGATAAATCCAATCTTCCAGAACTTAAAGAAAAGAAGATTATTATTTGTGTTGAAATAAGCCCAGCGGGATTCTGCATACCCTTATACGAAATAATAACGGAGCTTCAAAGCCGAGGCCGGGATTCCCTTGGGGGTTCCTCAGCAATACTGCTAGTGCACAGCTCAAGTGAACTATATACAAAGAGTACCGCTGCATTCATAATATTTCTTCTAAACGGGTTGGGCTGCCGTTTTCTAGGGCATCCAGTAGTAGAAGCAACTGCCAGCTTGTCAAATTTCTCCACTTGGAGGAACGTAACTGAAGCTCCCCTTGATGACATTTGCATGGAACTTTGTGCCAAGTTAGGCGGGAGATTTTCTGCATATAATCCAAAGCTTATAGAAAGGCCAAGAATACTTGCACTTCATTCCAGCTTCAAGGGAACCTCCAATACCCTTGCCCTGTGGAATATGGCGAAGGCGCACTTGGAGGGATGTGAAATCAGGGAACAGCATGTGGAGAACGGAAGGATAATCGACTGTAAAGGTTGTTCCTTTAAAACCTGTAAACATTACAGCATGAATGACGGCTGCTTCTATGGCGGGGCGATGGTGGAGGAAATACTTCCTGCCATAAAAAAATCAGATGCAGTCATATGGCTGTGCCCGAACTACAATGATGCAATATCCGCCAACCTATCAGCCGTTATTAACCGTATGACGGCACTATACAGGAAAACCCCCTTCTATCAGAAAACCTTATTTTCAATAATTGTATCGGGTAACTCAGGCAGTGATTCAGTGGCAAGGCAGCTTATAGGAGCTCTCTGTATAAACAAAGGCTTCAGTCTGCCCCCCTATTTTTCGTTTATGGCTACCGCCAACGATCCGGGGACGGTTTCCCAAATTCCTGACATCGAAGCCGCCTCTAAAAAATTTGCAGAAAATATGCTGAAGGAAATAAAAAAAACCTCATAGCAATATTAGTGTTATAGCTACATCTTCGTACCTATAAAGGAACTATTTATTGCAATTGTCTTCAATTTGCAAGTTATGCTGCAAGTTCCGTCTTGTAGTTAGTATATTATTGTAGCACATATAATAAATTTAGCCATAGATTGGCATATTTTAATCATTTTGTTGCATTCTCCTAGCTCTGCCAACGATATAATCTATATTATTAATGTACATATCTTCGATATTTACATTTTTGCAACCTGAACAAAATATTTTACAATTATCTGAATTGTACTGCTAATTTTTGAGTATATTATATCTGTTAAGACGCATTAATGCTATGGTATTCCAAGAAAAATATAAATCAAATTTTAAAATTGTTAAAAAATTACGCAGGAATTTTAATTTTTGTATAGAAAGATATTATATAGCCAAATTTTTTTATGTGCTATACTATTTTTTGAAGCTTTTGTTGCATAATTTACATTTTAGCCATAAAAATTATATAAAGCCTATTCTTTATTTGGCAACTTGTTATATAATATATATGGGCGCAACAGAAGTCAATATATTATATAATGAGCTAAAAAAGCTCAGAATTTTGACATCATTGTGAAGACAAAAAATAATATTTGGAGGGAGATACATATGAACGTAAAACAATACATTGAAGAACTCTATGAAAGAGTCGTCAAAAGAAATCCTGGAGAACCAGAATTCCATCAGACTGTTAGAGAAATTCTCGATTCATTGGTACCAGTTCTCGAAAAGCGCCCAGATTTTATCGAACTTGGTATAATGGAGAGAATAGTTGAACCAGAAAGACAATTCACTTTCAGAGTGCCGTGGGTTGATGACAACGGTAAAATACAGGTTAACAGAGGCTTCAGAGTACAATTCAACGGAGCTATAGGGCCATACAAGGGCGGCTTAAGATTCCATTCTTCAGTATACATTGGAATCATAAAATTCCTTGGTTTTGAACAGATATTCAAAAACTCCTTGACAGGTCTGCCAATAGGCGGCGGCAAGGGTGGTTCTGACTTCGACCCAAGAGGAAAGTCAGATAACGAAGTAATGAGATTCTGCCAGAGCTTCATGACTGAGCTTTATAGATTCATCGGCCCAGACGTTGACGTACCTGCTGGGGACATCGGTGTTGGCGGAAGAGAAATCGGATACCTCTTTGGACAGTACAGAAGAATCAAAGGCGTATTTGAAAACGGCGTACTCACTGGAAAAGGTCTGCCATACGGCGGCAGCTTGGTAAGACCAGAAGCAACAGGCTATGGTGTTACATACTTCTGTAATGAAATGCTCAAGCATGAAGGCGACACAATCAAAGGTAAGACAGTTGCTATTTCCGGTTTCGGCAATGTTGCTTGGGGTATATGCATAAAGGTTGCTGAATTAGGCGGCAAGGTTGTTACACTCTCCGGCCCGGATGGATACATCTATGATGAAAACGGTGTAACAGGCGAAAAGATTGATTACTTACTTGAAATGCGTAATTCCGGCAGAGACAAGGTTAAGGATTATGCTGATAAATATAACTGCAAGTTCTTCGCAGGCGAAAAGCCATGGAATGTTAAGGCTGATATCATAATACCTGCTGCTACTCAGAACGATATAGCAATAGAGCATGCAAAACAGATAGTAGCTAATGGCATAAAGTATGTTTGTGAAGCTGCTAACATGCCATGTACAAACGAAGCAGTTGAATACTTCCAGCAGCATAAGGTTTTAGTAGGACCTTCAAAGGCAGCTAATGCCGGCGGTGTTGCTACTTCAGCCCTTGAAATGTCACAGAACAGCATGAGACTTTCATGGACAGCAGAAGAAGTTGACCAGAAGCTTCATCAGATAATGATCAACATACACAACAACTCAATGAAAGCTGCTGAAGAGTATGGCTTTGGATATAACCTCGTTGCAGGCGCTAACATCGCCGGCTTCCTGAAGGTTGCTGAAGCAATGAAGGCTCAAGGCTTAGTATAATATAAGATTTGCAAATGCAAAAGGACCTGTGATTTATCACAGGTCCTTTCTTGTTTAGACAAACCACCCAAAATAAGAACAGCCATATCATAGCCACATATGAGTATACAAAAATTGATGGCACTAACTCACTCCGCCTAAGAAAAGTCTAGCGCCTTCCAATATCCATCCGTGGACGTGGAAGGCTTGCTTCGGCGTCCTGCCTCGCATACGACTTTTCTAAGGCTCCGCTCCTAAGTGCCATTGACAATTTCTGTATAAGCACATTTAGGCTATTGATATGGCTGTTCTACCAATTAGCTACTCAGTAGAGGAAAGTTATGTATCGATATACAAAGCTAATGCGCTTATGTACCTATACATAGCTTCTGCTGCTATTACAATTTGTCCGTATCCAAAAAAGGACCTGTGATTTACCGCAGGTCCTTTCTTCTACTTTACTTTTGTATTAAGTCAGCCGTAAGTTTCCGTAAGCTTGAAAGCACTTCTACATTTTGTTCAAGGCTTAGTCCATCCACTGTAGGCTCATTCCTTTTGGTACAGCCGTCAACTGCACCGGCTTCAACCATTTTCATGATAAGAGCCCTCTCTGTCTCAGTCTCCTGAAGTAGTATCCGCCCCGCGAGCATTGACAGCATAGCTTCCAATCCATGAGCACCCCAGTTGGAAACCCCTGCTACAATTGTATAATCAGCATTTATCACAGCAGCAATGGTTTCTCCCATATCAACGCATTTAACTACCAGCTCCCTGACCTTTCCCATCCCCAGTTCATTTCCGCCATCCCCCACCGCTATGGTCACTACTCCTCGCAGCTTTGCAGATTCGAACAGGCTGTCACTGTCCGGTATCAGGTGGGTCAAGTCAGCGCCTTTCATTGAGTAGAATCTTCCATCCTTCGCTTTCCCAGGTCTTTCCACCGAAACAACATGACTGGGCTTAAAGCTGTCCAAAAGTCCAGAGCAGAATTCCCCGGTACCTTGATATGGCAATATCACTCGGCCTGCCTTAACTTTCATATGCCCGGTACATGCACTTAAAATATTTTCCGAATATCTATCAGTCACTATCATTACTGTTTTTCCAAGCTTCTCCAACGCGCACGCCAAAGTTGCTGCTCCAAGAGGCCCATCAGTCTCACCGCACAGGGTCTCCGCAATGCAGAACCCCGTAATTATAAGAATTTTATTGCCGCCATACAGCTCTTCAGCTGCCCTGACAATGTCTGATGCTTGGGTAATGTCTCCCAGACCCCTGCCGCCTGCATCGTTCTTTATTAGCTGCTCTATCAAAATGGCAGCATTATGATACATCTCAAAACCCCCTTAGCTGCAAGACCCCATGCATTCCTTCTCCTATTCACAGAGAGTCACAGCTTACTTGAGTAAAACTACTTCCTTTGCCGCTTTTACTATATCCAATCCCGTCATTTTATACTTCTTTTTCAGGTAATCTATATTTCCTACTTCGCCGAAGTGATCTTTGATTCCTATTGATCGCAAAGGCACAGGATACTCCTCAATCAGCACCTCTGCCACAGCACTCCTAAGGCCACCTATTACATTGTGATTCTCACAGGTCACTACAGCACCTGTTTTCTTTGCAGAATCAACTACCGCCCTATTATCAATCGGCTTTATTGTATGGATATTTATTATTTCGGCATCTATACCATCAGCCTTGAGCATTTCAGCTGCATCAAGGGCTTCCTTAACCATCATTCCCGATGCGAATATACTCACATCTTTACCTTCCTTAAGCATATCTGCTTTGAAAAGATCAAACTCATAGTCTTCCTTGAATACTATCGGTGTAGTTTTTCTGAACATTCTTATATATACCGCACCATCGTATTCTATAACCTTTGGCAGTGCCTTTACAAGCTGTATCGCATCCACAGGCTCAAAAATAACCATACCCGGTACGCTGCGAAGCACCCCGATGTCTTCCATGCTCATATGAGTGCCTCCGTTCAACTCTGCAGATATTCCCGGATCAGTACCTACAATCTTTACATTCCTTCCTGCATATCTTATGGATATGGTTACCTGGTCGCACATCCTTCTGGTGGCAAATGGCGTAAAAGTGCATATGAATGGTATGAAGCCATAGGACGCCATTCCGGCAGCGAAGCTTGCCATATTCTGTTCTGTTACACCGACATCCAAAGCTCTTTCCGGGTATTTATCCCTAAGGGAAAAAGTTCCATTTGCCTTTGCCAGGTCAGCATCTATCACAACAATTCTTTCGTCCTTTGCCATAAGCTCATCTAAGGCTTCTCCGAAAACTCGACGCATTTCAATATTCTCATACATGCTTCATACCTCCTGCCTCAATTCTTCCAAGGCTTTTATTCTTTGCTCCTCAGTCACAGGCATACTGTGATTCTTTGCCCCCATAGCTTCAATAAAAGAAACCCCTTTTCCCTTGATTGTGTTTAATACAATCATAGTTGGCCTGCCCTGAGATTTCTTAGCTTCGATTATAGCATTATAAATTGCAGCCACATCATGACCATCAACAACATCCACATTCCAGCCAAAAGCCTTCCACTTGTCACCTATAGGTTCAACTCCAACTATCTCCTTTGTATTCCCATCAATCTGCATCCTGTTGTTATCAGTAAAGGCTATGAGGTTGTCAAGCTTGAACTGAGCTGCCGTTAAAGCCGCCTCCCAAACCTGTCCTTCTTGACTCTCTCCATCTCCAATAATTGAATATATATATGCATTATCCCTCTTAATATTTGATGCTTTGGCTATTCCCACAGCACAAGAAATGCCCTGACCTAATGACCCCGCAGTCATATCGACTCCTCTTGTTTTCAGCATATCACAGTGGCTTGGCAGATTGGTTCCAGGCTTATTCAGAGTGTCAAGCTCGCTTACATCGAAGTATCCTTTATCAGCAAGCACTGCATAAAGGCCGGGACCAGCATGTCCCTTGGAAAGCACAAACCTGTCCCTTCCTTCCATATGAGGATTGTCCGGATTAATGTTCATAATCTTGTAATAGAGCACAACAAGTGCTTCTACTATTGAAAGACACCCTCCCACATGTCCGACTCCCAACTTTCCTATTTCATTAATAATGAGCCTTCTAATGTGCCTGCACTTATCCTGAAGCAGCCTTATTTCGTTATTATTCATATTTTCCTCCCCATCGGCGAATTTTCACTACCATCTTCATACTAATAATTTACCAATATTTATACCTTTTATCAAGTTTTGGAGCTTTCTCTACATCGTTGTATATTTTGCCATTTTATGTAGTTTTCTGCCTAAAAATAAAGGATTATGCAGAATTATGCAGAATACGTATTAAGTAAAATTTTATAAAAGATACAGATTTCCTTTTTTATTATTGCACGTTGCAGAAAAATATATCGCGGAAGTGAGTGGGTAATCAATGTTGAAAGTGATTTTTAGAAGTATTGTCTTAATTTTTGCAGCTGCTGCTTTACTAATTTCTTCCTTTGCTTCAAGCAGTGCATATTATGGAGAACCCACCTCTAAGATTATATATCAAGTAGACGGAAACCACCCACCATTTGAGTTTTCCTCCGGTAGTGAAGTATACGGCTTTGGTCTTGATATCGGCAGAATGATATTCAGTGGCGGGAATTTTAACGTGCAATATTCCTCCGATACATGGGTCAATGTATATGATCGTATAAAAAAGGGAGAAATCGATATATGTGGTTTGCTTGCTGTAACGGAAAGCCGAAAAAAGGATGTGTTGTTTACTAAACCTTTAGTAAAAACCTCCAGAGCAGTTTATGCTGCGAAGGATGTTAAAATAGAAAATATTGCTGATATTGCAGCATACAGAGTAGGTGTACAAAAGTCCGACTACTCCGAGACAATACTCCAGGATGAGCTTAACATAAAAGACTATTTCAGCTTCAACAATTTGGAGGAAAGCATCCAAGCTCTTGAGGTCGGCAAAATAGATGTTGTTTTTGGCAATCAGGAAGTAATGAACTACTTGCTTGTAAAGCATCAATTGTCCAATAAGATAATTCCCCATATTATTAATATCTATCCGACAGATTTAGCTTTCGGTGTAAGTAAAGCCAGGCCTGAGCTGATAAGCTTTATGAATGAACAAATTGAGAGGCTTCAGAAAGCTGGTCTCTATGAACAAGCCTTCCTGAAATATTTCTACACGCATTCAGAGTATTATAAGTCAAATCAGCAAAGAAAATTAGTTTACTTAGGATTATTTCTTCTGCTTGTAATGGTAACAGGGATATTATTCGTTAATATACTTATAAAGCAGCTTCGCAGGGTGATAGACAAGGCTACCAGTAATCTAAAAAAAGAGCACGAACTTCTCCGAACCACACTATTAAGCATAAGAGATGGCGTTGTAGCAGTAAACGCAAAAGGTAAAGTAACGTTTATGAATCACGTTGCGGAACAGCTTACAGGTTTTCTTGAAAAGGAAGCTTTGGACAAGCCCTTGAATGAAATACTGAATATAATAGACACAGACAGTGGAATGAGATATGAGATCCCTACAACGGAAGTGCTGCAGAAGGGATATCCTGTAAATTTCAATAATTTAAATGTACTCATATCTGAAGGAGGCTCCCATCATCTGATACTCGGCTCAGCATCGCCCATTAAGAATGATTTGGATGAGGTAATTGGTGCACTGATCGCCTTCCAGGATATATCTGAAAAGAAGCAGGCTGAGGAAACAATAAAGTATCATGAGTATTATGATAGCCTTACAGACCTCCCCAATAGAAAGCTTTTCCATGAATATCTTAATAATGCCCTTGAAAGTGCTAATCTGAATAATAACAAGCTATCTGTTCTTATGATTGACCTTGACTACTTCAAGAATATTAACGACAACTTGGGTCATCATATCGGAGATAAGCTGCTCCAGCAGGTAGCAAAGAGGCTTATAAAAGTTCTTGATAATAATGAAGTTCTTGCCCGAATGGGTGGAGATGAGTTCACAATACTTATACCTCAAATTGATGGATCTGAGCAGTCTTGCGACCTCGCCCGCAAAGCTACTGAGGAGCTGGCCTGCGTATATAATATAGATGAGCATGAGCTATACATAACCGCAAGCATAGGAATAGCAGTGTATCCAGATGATGGATCAGAATCCGCCGTTATAATGAAGCATGCTGATTCTGCCCTTTATAGTGCCAAGGAAAATGGCCGAAATACATACAGAAGTTATGAAGTAATTGATGACGAAGAGATAATAAACCGTTTCTCCTTGACAACGGACCTGCGTACAGCCATTCTGCGCAATGAAATGATTCTCTATTATCAACCTAAAATTGACAGCGTCACAGGGATGGTTATCGGAATAGAAGCGCTAATAAGATGGGATCATCCAGAGAGAGGAATCATAAATCCGGGGGTGTTCATACCTCTTGCAGAAGAAACCGGCTTGATAAGCCAATTGGATACCTGGGTACTTAGGACTGCCTGTTCGCAGTTTAATAACCTGAAGGAAATATACGGTGGGTCTTTAAGGCTTTCGGTGAACCTCTCCGCTTACCAGTTCAGAAACCATAATCTTGTGGATACTGTCACCCAGGTGCTTAAGGAGACCGCTTTCAACCCCTCAGATCTGGAGCTGGAAATCACAGAGACAACAGCTATGGAGAACATTGATTTCACAATAAAAACCTTGAATAGACTTAATGAGATGGGTGTCTGCATATCAATGGATGACTTCGGCACCGGCTATTCCTCCCTTAGCTATTTAAGATACTTCCCAATACATATACTGAAGATAGACAAATCCTTCATAAAGGATATAACAAATGACCAGAACACCAAGGTCATTGTTAAGTCAATAATAGATGTTGCTCACAGCCTGAAACTAAAAGTGACAGCAGAAGGTGTCGAGACAGTGGAGCAGCTGTCTATGCTGAAGCAAATGAGCTGCGACGAGATTCAGGGTTTCCTGATAAGCAAGCCCTTACCCCTTCTGGAATTGAAAAAGAATATGCTGCCGGTTATGGCATAAAAGGATACGGATAACACTGAAAACACGGATGTTCCACGGAATTACACGGCATATTTTATTTATATTAGTAATTAATATGGTCATTGGTATATTAGAGTTTGCCAATGACCATTTTTTATCTAAATATTCTTTTCTTTTTCCGCCGTGTGTTCAGTGTTACACGTATCTTTTTATTCTAATTGTCAACCCATATCATTATTCATGGTTGACAATTCATTTCCAACTATATATAATTAGTTCTGTAATTATCCAATTCAAATATCAGGGGGTTTAATATGCAGAAGAGATTTTCGATTAGAGACTTGAGTTACATATCATTATTTGCCACACTGATAGCAGTTTCAGGGTACATATCAATACCCCTTCCCTTTTCTACGGTGCCGGTAACTGCTCAGACTCTTGCAGTTATGCTGGCTGGTAGTTTATTGCCTGTTGAGCACACTGCTGCAAGCATTATTGTCTTTTTGTCCATGGGAGCAATCGGTATTCCTGTATTTTCCGGCGGCACTGCCGGCTTAGGCATAATTATAGGAAAGACCGGAGGCTATCTTATTGGCTTTCTTGCCGGAGCAGTTCTCATTTCAGCATTAAAGGGGAAAAAGGCTGGCTTTATGAGACTTCTCTTTGTCAATGCAATAGGCGGAATTCTCGCAGTATATGCCTTTGGTGTAATATGGCTGAACTATGTCACAGGAATAGGGATATCAAAAGCCATTATATTCGGCGCACTTCCATTTATACCCGGCGATATGGTAAAGATTGTAGTTGCAGCGCTTCTCTCCGGTCGGCTCAGCAAACACATCAATATAAATAATGACTGATTTATCCTAGAATCAGAATATCTCCTATTGTGATATTTTTTTTATCAACCGTGCCTTCTGGCAGCTCCAAAGCTATA
This sequence comes from Clostridia bacterium, assembly GCA_035628995.1. Lineage (NCBI taxonomy): Bacteria > Bacillati > Bacillota > Clostridia > Clostridia bacterium. The sequence continues at coordinate 70,526 of DASPIR010000010.1, forward strand.
TATGCCTTACGGACAAAGCCGCTAAGCTGCCACGGTTTTATTTTTTCCTTTATCCCTATAACCCTATGATTTATATCCATAAAGACAACATCAATCGCAAACCTCATGAAGCAGGTGTGTATTGCACTGCAGCCTAAAAGCATCAATCCTTCATGAGCAGGTAGCCTTCTTTTGAACATAAGGCCCAGAAAGCGTTCCTTAAAGGTTTTAGCGATTTTCAAATTATCTACAATCATGATTTTCTTTGTTTCATTGTATAGCATAAGCTACCTCCTTATTTGGCAAAAGCTTTCATTGCTATTATCAGCACTGGTCCAATAAGCACTATAAATATTGTGGGCATAATGAATATTATCATCGGTATCAGCATTTTTATCGGTGCTTTCATAGCATTCTCCTGTGTTTTCTGCCTCCTCTTCTGTCTTACCAAAGAGGACTGAATCCTAAGAACGTTTCCTATGCTTACCCCCAATTGATCTGCCTGTAGTATGGAACCTACAAAAGTAACAAGGCTTGGCACCGGCACCCTTTCTATAAGAGACCTAAATGCGTCCCTTTTGGATACACCCACTCGCATCTCCTTCAATACAATAGCGAATTCTTCCACAAGCACTCCAGACATTTTTTCCACCAGCTTTGCAACTGCACCGTCAAAGCTTAGCCCTGCTTCAATAGATACTGTAAGAAGGTCAAGTGCATCAGGAAGACTCTTTTCTATTTCCTTTTGCCTCTCAACAATCTTATGCTTCAGATAGTATTTAGGCAAAATATTGATTATGCCTAACAATGAGCCTAGAATGACCAACACCTTAAGCAAAGCTGCATCCATTACAATCCACAGTAAAGCAGCAGCTGCAGCAGAAGCACAAGTGAAGCATATTTGAAAAAAGACAATGCCCCCTACGGTTATTCCCTTTGGGTTTCCTGCCTCCTTTATTCTCCTTTCCATCTGATTATAATAGTTCTTTGGTGTAATCCTGTCCAAGAAGCTATTAGCCTTACCCAGCGCAGGTGTTATTACCCTTTCTGAAAATGAGCCCTCCTGTGTACCCGGCACTTTCTCGTTGGCATGCACAAAGTTTTTTATCCTACTCTGTATATTCAGCTTATTCCTGAAAAGCATGCTTAGCAGCAGCACCATAGAAAAGCTGACAGTTGCAAATGTACCTATGATTATAGCCGTAAGCATAATTACACCTCTATTCTTATGATTCGCCTGATTAGGAATATCCCTATACCCTGCATAAGTGCAGCCAATGCCAGCATTCCCCACCCTATCGGATCTCCAAATAACGTCAAAATATATGAAGGGTTGATTAAGTAAAGTAAAATACCAAGAGCTACAGGCAGCAGGGATATTATCATTCCTGAAACCCGGCCTTGTGCTGTAAGTATTTTGATCTCTCCTTTTATCTTTATCCTCGAACGAATTGTTTCGGAAATGCTGTCCAATATTTCTGAAAGATTGCCACCTATTTGCCTTTGTATAAGCACTGCCATTATAATAAGCTCCAAGTCCTTACTTTGAACTCTCTTGCTTAAGCTTTCCAATGCCTTTTCTGTATTTACCCCCAAATTTATTTCCTTTAATATCTGCTGGAATTCATGGGAAATAGGCGGAGGCAGCTCTCTTGCCGCAGCGTCAACTGCTTGTAAAAAGCTATATCCTGACTTTAGAGTATTTGATATCAGTGCTAACGTATCCGGAAGCTGTTGGTCAATCTTCTGTATGATATTCTTTTTCCTTGAATTTACATAAATTAGCGGAGCACAAGCGGCAAGTGACGCTAAAGCAATTGAACCCACAAGGTTTTCTGTAAATACGAGGAAAAATACAGCTGCTGCTAAAAAGATCATTATATTTATTGCTATATACTCTTCCGATTTTAGCGGTAAATGCGCTTGAACTAGCTGGATTTCTATTTTCTCCTTATACCTGCTTCCCCATTTGCTTTTTCCGAGAGTTTTGCCAAAAGCAAGCATACCATCGCGCCAGAATATCTCCTTTTCTCTTTCAGGCTTTTCTTTATTCTTCTCCGGGTTAAGATAGTTCTTCAATCTGCTAGTTACATTTCTTCTCCCTGAAAAATATTCGCATAGCAAGTATATGACAAGTATCAAGCTCATAAAAAATATCAACAGTAAAAACTCCAGCATGTTGAAACCCCTCTTTTCTCATACCTGATTGAACAGGTCGTTTGGTAAAGGCACCCTGGTATTCGCAAGCTTTTCCATGAATTTAGGCCTGATGCCGGTAGCAGTAAAGTTGCCCGTGATTCTTCCTTTTTCATCCGTTCCCTTTTCGTTGAATACAAATATGTCCTGAAGTATAATTGTATCCTTCTCCATACCCTGCACTTCTGTAATATGTGTTATCTTTCTGCTGCCATCCTTCATCCTGCTCTGCTGTATTATAATATCTATTGCCGAAGATATCTGCTCTCTGATAGCTCTTACTGGTAGGTCCATTCCAGCCATAAGCACCATTGTTTCCAACCTGGCAAGCATATCTCTTGGTGAATTGGAGTGACCTGTAGTGAGAGAACCATCATGACCTGTATTCATTGCTTGCAGCATGTCCAAGGCTTCTCCGCCTCTAACCTCGCCTATTACTATTCTGTCAGGCCGCATTCTAAGAGAATTTTTTACCAGGTCTCTTATATTTATGGCTCCCTTTCCTTCAATATTGGCAGGTCTGCTTTCAAGCCTTACTACGTGCTCCTGACGGAGCTGCAGCTCTGCTGCATCTTCTATGGTTAATATTCTTTCGTCATCAGGAATAAAGGAAGAAAGTATATTCAAGGTTGTAGTCTTACCACTGCCGGTGCCTCCTGATACTACAATATTAAGCCGTGCCTTAATGCACGCCTCAATAAAGACTGCCATATCCGAGGTCAAAGTGCCATAGGATATCAGGTTGCCCACTTGCAGAGGCTTCTTGGCAAACTTTCTGATAGTTATTGTCGGTCCATTAAGGGCCAGTGGCGGAATTATTGCATTTACTCTGGAACCATCAGGAAGTCGTGCGTCAACCATAGGAGAGCTCTCATCTATTCTTCTTCCCAAGGGTGATACTATCTTTTCAATGATTCTCATCACATGCTGGTTATCTTCAAAGAATGTATCGACTATCTCAAGGCGCCCCTTTTTTTCCACGTATATTTGCTCTGGTCCATTGACCATTATCTCTGATACTTCCTCATCCAGAAGATACTTGCTTATTGGACCGAAGCCTATTGATTCGTCTATAATATAGTTAATCATAGACTGACGCTCAGTGCGCGAGAAATGCAATTCCTTCTCTTTTAGGGTCTCCTCCACTATATCCGCTATTTCTGCATTTAGCTTTTGCTCGTCATCTTCCCTGCCCAGCATCCCAGTGTCTATTCTTTCAATGATTTTCTTATGTATTGCGCTTTTGACATCACCAAGAGGATCCTCTTTCTTCGTCTCCCTGCTTGATTGTCTGCCTTCCAACAGCACTTCACTTTTTTCCTGTTCCATCCTCTTAAGTAAGCTCATATGATCGCCTCCCGGGTATTCCTATATGGTCTGGTTTCGCGTTTCGAGTTTCGAGTTGCGAGATTTAGAAGAGTCTTCGAAGACTTGCCCCAATACGCGTAACCCGTAACGCGTATCTCGTGACCTCCACAGAGCCCTTCCCATTATGCCTAGAACATCGCTGCAAATAAACTCTTTTTCACCTTTTCGTCACCTATTATGCTCTGGGCAAGCTTACAAATCTTTTTTGACACCGGCGATGATCTTCGATGTGATACTAGAGGGTGTCCATTGTTTACCGATACAGTTACTGATGCTACGTCATCCGGTATCATTACCCAAATGCCCACTCCAAGAGCACTTTCAAAATCTGTGTGATTTATTCCAAAGCTTTCATTTGACTTATTTACTACAATTCTAACCTTCTCATTCGGGTAATTAAGTGATTTCATAACCTCAAGCCCGTTTTTAGTGTTTTTTATAGATGGTAGGTCAAGGGTTGATACATATATTATCAAGTCCGACATATCCAGAGCAGTTATTACAATATCATTAAAGCCATGGGAGGTATCAATGATTATATAGTCATACCTGCCCTTTAGATGATCAATTATCTTATTTATATGATCTGCAGTAACATACTCGGCATTTTCAGGTCTAATAGGTGCAGCCAGCACCTTTATCCCCGAATAATGGGTAAGAAGGTATTCCTCCAATAAACCTGGGTCCTGCTCAATGTTGGCAAAATCTTTAACCAACTCTGTTATTGAGTTCTTGACATATAAGTTCAAGCATATTGCAACGTCCCCAAACTGCAAATCAAAATCCAGCAATGCAACCTTTTTACCCGTCAGGTTTGAAAGCGCTACAGCAAGATTAGTCGCTACAGTGGTCTTACCCACTCCCCCCTTAGTTGAAAAGATGCTTATTATCTTTGATTCTACTTTATTTGCAGAAACACTGCTTATCTTTCTCTTCTTGCTCATATCCAGCTCATATACACGTCTTACGGTATCCACCAGTTCTTTTATACCAAAGGGCTTCACAACATAGTCACGAGCTCCCGCAGACATTGCCCTCTTTATATATTCACCTTCACCTTGGATAGACATCATTATTATAGAAGATTCCACACCTTCTTCAGTTAAGGTCTGTGTGGCTTTTATCCCATCCATTTCAGGCATGTTAATGTCCATAAGCACAACATTAGGTTTCTTATCCTTTACAACTGCTATAGCTTCCATTCCATTTTTAGCTTCCCCAACTATAACTATATCCTTATCAAAGTTCATTATAGCTGCAATGTTATCTCTCGTCTGCTCAGAATCATCGACTATAACAACCTTTATTTTATTTTCCATAATATCACCCTCTTGCTCCCTGACTTATTAATTTTCAATTTTACCTTTAGGTACTACCATATCATCCTTTATCACTCCATTAGTCTGTATGCTGTTACTATCTGCCGCCGGCTTCAAGGCAAGCCTCAATACACCGCTTTCATCAGCAAGTACAAGCCTTTCGGCTTCCTCCAAGGTCACGGCAAGCGTCACACTGGCAGGAAGCTTCTTGTCTTCTTCCTTCATAACCTGCATGCTCTGACCTACCCCCAAGACCTGCACATTCTGCAATATAGCCTTTGTATATTTAGGATAATATATCTTCCTTCCTCCAATATCCAAATTTGATTCTTCAAAGGTTGCAAGTACATCCACATAATCACCCGGTATTATAAAATCTCCTACTTCTGTAACTTCATTTACTCCTATAGTTACAGCACGCTTTCCCTTGGGAACCAAAAACGCCATATTGGTTTTCTCTCCTGTATAAAGCCTGTCCAGCAATATTGCCTCACCTTTTATAATTCTTTCCTTTGTTAGCTTCCCTACTATCTGGCTCTTGTCCGACAAACCCATTGTTATTTCAGAGTTCTTGGTTAACTGCACCTTTATCAGCATTTCATCCTTAACTACCGTCCTTGCAGGAATCTCCAATCTTGCAGCATATACTTCTATATATTCAATATCTGTCTTTCCATCTTCCAGCCTTGAAATATAGAAGTACAGCAATAAGCTTGTAACAATTGCCATTATAACTGCCAGTAGAAGTATCTTCTTATTAAGTCTTTCCATTTGCATCACTCCCATTACTCGACCAATTTTGTACCGAACAAGCCATACCCCACTCCAGTTTCATCAATTACTCCCTCACCAATAATCTTTATAAATCGCCCTGTTATCTCTGTTTTTCCATTTTCTTTCACAACATTATCCAAAAAGAAAGCTGCAAATCCAACAATCTTCACAGTACTTCTACCGGAAATACTAAAAGAATCAATTACCGGTATCTTTATTAACCTCGGGCAGTCCACTTCAAGCTGTGAAAGATCCTCTCCATGCTCGTGGAAATCAGAACCCAATAATTCACTTATGCCATCAAAGGTAGAGCCATCCATATTCCCAGTCTCTGTCTCTATCTCATCTCCTACTTTTAGCGCGTGAACATTGTACCCATTTATTAAGTTGTTTCTATATGTAGAAGATCCAGTTCCCCCTAGAGCTATCGCGCCATAGTTGCCTGTGGTTCCCCCGCCTCCGCCATTTTTCAGAGTATAGGTTTCACCATATATGAACTCCTGATCTTCAACTCCGAAGGGGCGAATACCCTTCATAGCAGCAACAGGTCCTGTTACCGCTGTGGCTTTAGCTCCAACATCAGCACTAGATATGCTGAAGATTTTTGCAAAATATAATGAAACTGACTTATTGCTATTTACTGTAACCTTTCGGTTGCTCTCCTGAATATCAATAGTAAGCTCCTCAGGAGGTACGCCATTGAAATTGGAGTACTTGTATGCCTCTTCGAGCATCTTTTCCTGCCCTTCCTCATATACAGATACAGCTGCCAATGCAACAGAGTCTACTGTATTCTGCAGCTTGCTCTTTTCCAGATAGAGCAGTCCTGCATCCACAGTTAGCGTCATCAAGCCTATGATAACAGTAATCATAAATAAAAGAATTATTGAACTGCTGCCTTTTTTATCTTTTACATATTTAATAGGTAGTAAAATATTCTTCATATTACTCCACCCTCATATAAGTATTCGCTTCCATATCAAATGGATTTGAAACAATGCTGCTTATAACTGGAGCATATATCACCAGCTTATACTTCACGCATACCCTGACATCCTCTCCAGTTACCCTTGCTCCGTCTCCAGGTGTCATTATTATCTGCAAATCGCTTACATTCAATATATTGACCTTGCTGGTTACATTTGCCTGTATCTCAGCATCTGTTTTACCTATGGATGCCAGCCTTGCCCCCTCCATTGATGCGTGTGTTACAAGAAGGTAGGAGCCAAATATCCTTGAGAATTCAACCATGCCCATAAAAAGCATTATAATAATAGGTAAAATCAGTGCCATCTCAACCATAGACTGGCCCTTTTTATTCAGTTTCATGGCTTATCTCCTCTCATAAGTCCTGTCCCTTTAGATAAAATGACCCTACCTGTTTTAACCAAGTAGGGTCGGGTTGCTGGTCATATATCAGCCTGATGGTAAGCTACCGGCACTGATGCTGTTATATTGCGCCTGTGATTTGTGTGAATACTGCTTCTATATCATCTTGTAAGAACCCAAGCGCGCCAATAAGAAGTACGGCAACCAAGCCTATGATTAGTGCATACTCTACCATGCCCTGTCCTTTTTTGTCCTTTAAAGTTTCCTTTATGTTGTACCAATAATTATACAACTTTGTAATCATCTAAATCGCCTCCTATATTTTTCTGTTTATGACTATATTTTACTCATAATTATGCATGACTACTATCCAGCAAAGTACTCATTTTTTATGCAGTACAAGTACCCACGTCATGAGGACAACTACCCACCCGTATATATATGCAGGTCCTATGAATAAAATAAAAAGTACTATGAGTTTTCATAGTACTTTTTACAGGTATACTATAGGTAATTTGACACATGTCTAGGCCATTATACATATGTTTGCTATATTCTTTATAAAGTCTGCCGATGCGGCTTAGACCAATCTTTCAAAGGTTTTTAGCAGCCTTAGAAAATGATTTGCCTCTCTTGTCACATGATCTGACAGCAGAGGAGGTATCAAGGACTTAATCCTGCACTTCAGTATTCCCTCTGTACCCTGCACTTTAAAGTTTCTAAGAGCTGTTACATCTTTGAGGCTTTCCTTTGTAACCTCCGGGACCAGGTCTGAATGATCTTCAACATGCTCTGTCTTTTCCTGGAGTCTGTCAAACTCCTTTGCAAAGGCATTAGCAGTGTTGAATAGCTTTTCCTCTTCCGGATCCAGATATCCCCTGATGAACTTGCTATGCTCACCCATTATATGGTTCCAGAAGATTTCCTCTTCAATAACTTCCTTTACGCTGTCAATAGCGTCTCTTCTCTCCAGCTTTTCAAGCAGCTTGACATAATACTGACTCTCTTCAATGACATGCTCAAGCATGCTTGGGTAGGTGTAGCTGAAAGCCTTACACTCCAAAACGTTTTTCAAAAGCTTGGTCTTAAAAGCAATAGCAGCCTTAGTCATACCCATAGCCTTTATGTTGAGTTCTTTTACCTCTTCCAGAAGCCCATTAACGTTTTCATTCCTTTTATCCGCTTTGAGTTCAAGCTCCCTTCTAGTCAGATCCGTGTTTATCGGAATACCAGTCAAGAACTGAGTTTTCAGCTCAGCAGCTAAAGTAAAGTCAGTAATCAGCTCATCTGAAGCAAGCACTTCGTGGCTTACAGCTCTATCTGCCAGTTCAATCGCTTCAGACAGCAGTTCCTCAAAGCTGTTTTTCATAGCAACTAATTTGTTTGCAATTGCGCGGTCTCTGGGAGGCAGAGAAGCTGCCGCAAAAATTGCATGTTCTTTTACTATCCTGAGAAAAAACAGATTTGTCTCTAGTGAATGCCTGATATATTCCTTATCAGATAACACAGTATCCCCCTTTTCTTTGCATATTTCTGCGATACAATATCATTACCATAATATTCCTAAGAACTATATATATTACAGTTTATTAATATTCAGACTAATTTTAGGGCAGTATAATCCTACAAGCTGTAAAGCTGTTTAATATTATTCAATTAAGTTTTAAAAAAACGGTGTTTTGAAATAAGATGTTCTATAGGTTCTGCTACACTGCACGTGGATTCCCACGAGCAGCCCGCAGAAAAGAAAATCTAATTTCAAACTCACCTCTGGGAGGGCTTATAATGCTTGATGGAAAACTGGTGAGATTGAGAGAATACAGGAAAGAGGATATAAGCCTTAAGCTTAGCTACGGCAATGACCCTGAGGTACTGAGATATATGGAATCCGGTATCCCCTATCCAACGACACTTAATGAAGAACTCAGATGGTTTGATTCGATTTCTGCTTTTAAGGATTCTTACAGGTTTGCGATTGAAACTATAGAAGGCAGCCATTATATCGGCGACTGCGGCTTTAACAGTATTGATTGGAAAAACAGTGTAGCCAATGTTGTGATTTTGATAGGCAATAAAGAATACTGGGGCAGGGGTTACGGCACAGAAGCCATGCAAATCCTGCTTTTCTTTGCTTTCAATCAGATTAATGTAAATAAAGTCCGGCTAAATGTTTACTCCTTTAATGAAAGAGCGATAAAAAGCTATGAAAAGTGTGGGTTTAAAAGGGAAGGGGTATTAAGGAATGAAATCTTCAGAGACGGCAAATACTACGATACTATCGCACTAGGCATAATGAGAGATGAGTACATAGGTAAATAACAGCACAATGCCAGGCACCTCAAAATGCCTGGCATATGTTTAGCTTGCTTCTCTATATAATCTTTCAAGTATAACTTTTTGTTCTTCAATGCTTCTTTTCACATCAATTATCCTTTGATTCTTGGAGCCCCTGTAGGTAAGACCCAAATCCTTGAGTTCTTCCATGTAAGGTCCGTCAATAAGCATGTCAGTGAGTCTCAATAGCTTTATATGGCTTTCGTATTTGCTTTGCATTATCTCCTCAAAGGTAAATCCTGTATAGCATACTATATTCATATTTAATTCCTTAAGTTTTTCTGCAATATGTATGAAGGCTTCCGCCTGCAGAAGGGGTTCCCCTCCAGAGAAGGTCACTCCATCTATGTATCTGCTCTGCTTAATATCTTCAATAAGACTATCTGTGTCTACCGCATAGCCTCCATCCAAAGCATGGGTGTCGGGGTTGTGGCAGCCCTTACAGCCATGGGTACAGCCCTGAGCGAAAATCACATATCTAAAGCCGGGGCCGTCCACTACGCTTTCTTTTACAATACCGGCTACTCTCAATTCCATAATGATGCCCCCAATATGTTTAGCACTAAATCCTTAAAATAATAGTTCAATAGTGCGAAACGTTTTCATTAATTTAGTCCATTCGTGCAGCAAAGCTGCATCGCTGAGAGGCAATACCTTGCCTTGAAGGGACCTAATATGTATGCTTTATTCTATCTGCAAGTTCAGCCTGTTTGGCATCATTAAACCTATCAATTGTAGACAGGTAGCCTGTAATCCTCCTGATTCTTCTTATGTCGTCACTTCCGCAGCTCACACAGTTATTGTCTATTATTCCAGACACACCGCAGTTTCTGCATTCATCTATAGGGAAGTTGATCCCCGCATAACCAATATCGCATTTTGCCATATGCTTTAATATCTTCTCAAAAGCCTGCAGGTTGCTTTTCGGTGAAGAAGGCAGCTCTACATAAGAAATATGTCCCGCTCCACATAGCTTATGGAAGGGAGCTTCCTTTTCTATCTTATCAAATATACTTATCTGATAGTTGACGGGGATGTGGAAAGAGTTGGTGTAGTATGCTTTATCAGTAACTCCCTTTATTACTCCGAATTCTTTCCTATCCTTCTCAATAAATCTTCCGCTGGTTCCTTCAGCAGGAGTAGCATAGGCCACAAAATTCAGGTCATATTTCTCGGAATAGTTGTCAGTAGCTTTTTTAATACCCTCAATTATTTGGTAACCAAGCTTCCATGACTCCCCGTCCTCTCCGTGATGCTTGCCTGTAAGCACAATAAGGGTCTCTGCAAGTCCTATGAAGCCTATCGCCAAGGATCCGTTCTTTATTGATTCCCTTATCTCATCCTGATCCTTAAGGTTTTCAGAGCCCATGTAAAGCTTCTGTCCCATTAAGAAGGGAAGGTCTTTCACCTTTAGAGCAGCTATGACGTTGAATCTATGTACCAGCTGTCTGCTGCACAAATCCAATAATTTATCCAATTCAACAAAAAACGCATCTATATCCTTTGTTCTCAAAGCCAGCTTGGGAAGATTGATAGTTACCGGTGTAATGTTTCCCCTGGTTGAAGATTTTTCAGCTCCATGCCTGTTTGCAATAACTCTTGAACGGCAGCCCATATATGCAACCTCGTCCCCGTATGCCTTATTGAAGCTGGCATCCATAAAGCTGAAGGTTGGGTTCATTCTTCTGGACGCAACATTTATAGCTAGCTGGAACAAATCATAATTGGGATCTTCAGGGTCCATATTTACCCCTTCCTTCAACCTGAATACCAGATTGGGGAATATAGGGCTTTCACCTTTTCCCAGACCTTTATCAAAGGCTTTGAGCATTGCCTCGCTCACTTTTCTTCCTTCAGGAGTAGTGTCAGTACCTATGTTTATGCTGCTGAAAGGCACCTGTGCACCAGCCCTGCTGTGCATTGTATTGAGATTATATACCAAGCCTTCCATCGCCTGAAATATCTCATTATTAGTAGTATCCGGGCATTGTTTTCTTATCACCTCAGCCATGCTCTTATCAAAATGAGGAAAACTCTGTCCTCCGAACATATCGTTCTGATTGCTCTGCAGGATTATAGCAGCCTGAGCTGTTGCAGAGCCTATCCTTTTCGGTGGTCTTATAAAACCATAACCCGTATTGAAGCCCTTTTCCAAAAGTGTAGTAAGATCTATCTGAAGGCAGTTTAATGTCTTGCCATAATAATCTAAATCATGTATGTGAATATCTCCTGCAAGGTGAGCCTTGCTCATTTCCTCTGGAATCACATTATTAAGATAATAATGCTTGCTGGCTGCCGAAGCAATCTGCAGCATCTTTGCGGATGGTGAATTCCCGACATTGGCATTATCCCTGCTAGTTTCTACCAATATGTCCTTTACTACATCCATCAACTCGCTTTTTGTATCTCTTATCCTTGTCCTTTTGGACCTATATAATATGTATGTTTTAGCAGTCTTTGCATGGCCTGTCTCAATCAACACTTTTTCAACAGCATCCTGGACTGTTTCCACATCAGGTATTTCTTCCTTGTTTGTTTTGAAAAGATAGGAAATTACTCTTTCAGTGAGATTTTCCGCGGTTTCGTAGTCCTCCCCTCCTACCTGCCTTGCTGCTTTGAATATTGCACTGGTAATTTTCTCTTTAGTAAAGTCTACTACTCTGCCATCCCTTTTGCGTATCTTTGTGAACATTCAATTTCCCCCTATCTTTCGTTTATTAGTTTGTTGAGCTCCTCCAAAAAAGTATTAATATCCTTGAACTGTCTATAAACCGAAGCAAATCGCACATATGCGACATCATCTATTTTTTTGAGCCGGTTCATCACCATTTCACCAATTTTCTTGCTGTCTATTTCCTTCTCCATTGAATTGTAAAGCTCTTTTTCAATATCATCCGCAATTGCTTCAATCTGGGAGATTGATATGGGCCGCTTTTCACAGGCTCTCAGAAGTCCGTTCATCATTTTGCTTCTCTGATAGACTTCTCTGCTTCCGTCTTTCTTGACAATAATAAGAGGCATTTCTTCAATTTTTTCGTAGGTAGTAAATCTCTTTGCACATTTTTCGCATTCTCGCCTTCTTCTTATTGCCGCTTCTTCATCAGTTGGCCTTGAATCTACGACCTTGCTTTCACTGTAACCACAGTAAGGACATTTCAAATGCATCCCCCCCTCTTCTAAGTATATGGAAGATTCTGTCGTAATAATAGGGTTTATACTACTATTTGTATGAGTCTCTGTTCCTATTTTTGCATCAATATATTGTGCTATCTAATATTATATTATACATAATGTAGTAAAATCACTCTTCTGATTGTACCAAAATAATGAAATACTATATGCTACCTCTGCTATCCTTTACCAATCTCATTTTGTCATAATAATGAAAATTTTGGAGGTACGCATAACGCACAAAATTTGTGCGCTTATGCTTCCTTAGTGTGTTTCGCAGAAGTTAAATCAGTTTCATATTAATTAGTTCTGCGATTTAATTACATTAGTAACCTCCACCATCAATAAGTATCACATCTGTACCTATCTTTTTGATATTCTCCCAGTTGACAACAATATCACTTTCCTTGCTGAACAACCCAAGCACTCTTCCCGTGCCTGGTACTACAATCGCATCTATCCGGCCCTTCTCCATATCTATTTCCACATCATATACAATGCCAAGCCTTCTGCCGTCGTTTATATTTATTACTTCCCTCTGCTTCAGCTCTGATATCTTAACCATATATACCCCTCCCATACTTGTTCATCTATATAATATATAAATAGGCACAAAAAATAGAACAGAAACCTCAATTGGAATATAACCACCCAATTAAGGTTTCTATGAATTCAATCTCATATTCTATAACGAGTAGGAGCATATATACAATGCGACCTAAACGAGCTTCAACGAAAGCTTCCTTGGTCGTTAAGATGCTTCAATGGAAGCCTTCGTTATATGTATTTTCTCATATGTCCCAAAGCCGTCTTTTCAAGACGTGAAACCTGGGCTTGTGAAATCCCGATTTCTTCTGCCACTTCCATCTGCGTTCTTCCCTCAAAGAATCTGAGGTTCAATATCAATTTTTCCCTGTCGTTCAACTTTTTCATAGCCTCTTTGAGAGCAATGCTTTCCAGCCAGTTGTCATCTATATTCTTATCGTCCGACACCTGGTCCATTACATATATTGCATCACCGCTGTCATGATAAATGGGTTCGAAAAGTGATACCGGGTCTTGAATTGCATCCAGTGCAAATACCACCTCTTCCACAGGAAGCTTCAGCTCATTCGCTATTTCTGACACCGTGGGCTCTTTTGAATTCCTGCTAATGAGCAAATCCCTCACCTGCAAGGCTTTGTATGCGATATCCCTCAAGGACCTGCTGACTCTTATGGAGTTGTTGTCCCTCAGATATCTTCTTATCTCTCCTATAATCATTGGTACAGCATAGGTTGAAAACTTGACATTCTGGCTAAGATCAAAATTATCTATTGCCTTAATAAGCCCTATACAACCTACTTGAAAAAGGTCATCAACATATTCCCCTCTGTTGTTAAACCTTTGAATAACGCTTAATACAAGCCTAAGGTTTCCTTTTATGAATTCTTCCCTTGAAGACTGGTCTCCACTCTGCATTTGCTTCAGCAGCATAACCATTTTATCATTAGAGAGAACGGGTAGTTTTGAAGTATTAACTCCGCAGATTTCCACTTTATTAAGCATAGCACAAGCACACCCTTTTCTTAATGTTGACATTTTAATTATTACCATACGCCAACTTTATTATTCACATTGTGGCTTGTACCAATTTGTTTTCATTGATTTATTACATAATTGTAGAAAAATGTGCAGCAATCTTTATACCATGCGGTTTATCTCCTTCTTCAATCGTTTTATTATCCTCTTCTCCAGCCTTGATATGTATGACTGCGATATTCCAAGCATATCCGCAACTTCCTTCTGAGTTTTCTCGACACCATCATTGAGTCCAAAACGAAGCTCCATTATGCGTTTCTCCCTCTCAGACAGCTTCCTAAGGGCAATCTCCAAAAGCTGCTTGTCGATCTCATCTTCAAGATACCTATAGATTATATCATTTTCAGTACCCAGGATATCCGAAAGCAGCAGTTCATTCCCATCCCAATCAATGTTCAAAGGCTCGTCAAAGGATATTTCTGTCTTGGTTCTATTATTCCTTCTGAGGTACATTAGTATCTCATTCTCTATGCATCTGGAGGCATAAGTGGCAAGTTTTATCTTTTTATCAGGATCAAAGGTGTTTACAGCTTTTATCAGTCCTATTGTGCCTATGGATACCAGGTCCTCAACTCCGACTCCTGTGTTCTCGAATTTTCGTGCTATATAAACCACAAGTCTGAGGTTTCTTTCAATCAGTATCGCTCTCACAACTTCTTCGTCACTCTTCAGGCGGGAAAGCAGGAAACTTTCTTCATCATTTTCCAGTGGAGGGGGCAGAGCTTCACTTCCACCTATATAATGAACCCATGTATCTCTATAAGTATTAAAAAACTGAAGTATTCTGATTATCAACATGCGTTTTATTAAACTTAGTCTTCTAGCTACCTTTCTCATATCCCTACCTCCATTTTGTATTGATGCAGCTGCAAGTTTTTAGAGCATAGAAGTGCTTATATTATGAAGCATTTCAACCTTAGTTTTCCTTCAGCATCTCAGGGTGTATCAGCGCATTGTATTCCCCGTCCTTGGAGAGGTTTTTTCTATATATTGCGATTATAATATTATTCAACTGTATTCTTCTGCCACTGTCGAATATTGTTAGCATATCCGGTTTAAATCCCACAAGCATGCCATTCTCTCTGCCTAATGACTTAAAAGGAATGATTCTGAACCTTGTAGCCCATTTTGAAATGGACATTATTTCGGCTATGGCATTTAAATCATTTTCCCCGCTTTGCTCAAAGATTTTTTGTATGTCCTCAGGCAGCAGCTCTCTTATCATGCTGTAATCCGTAATCATAACCGGCACATTTGTAATAGGGTCCTTCAGGGAATTTCCTGTATCAACCAATGCATCAAGGCTCAACTGCTTTTTATCAAAGCTCATCTCCACCCTGACAATCAGCCTCTCGCGTTTTATCCTGTGCTGTACATAGTCCCAGCTATACTTAATTGTAATGTAAGCAATAATTATTGCAGCAACCAATATTTTTATTGGAAAATCCTTTATAAAGGAAATTCCATTACTGGTGAGGTTAAGCCCATTTATAAAATAAAACAATCCGAAGGCGGCTCCTCCAAACACAAACGAAACAATGTAAAATATACCTGTGAGCTTTAGAAGCAGGTGAAAATATGCAGGTGTGTATGCAACAATTACTATTAGTATCGAAAAAAGTATTTTCATGAAAAAGCTGAATAGATAGCTGTATTCCGGAAAGTAAGACAGCACAGCATAGACCGCCCCCAATAAAGAAGCAATCCCAAGCTTTACTTTGGAGTAGTTATAGCGTGTAAGCCGTGCCGTACTCCATAAAATCAAATAATTCATTATTAAGTTCTCTACTAAAATCACATCCGCATAAATATATGTATCCACCTTTTCATTTCCTTGTCTTTCATTTGCTGTATTGCAATAAACCGCTTATGATAATTATATATAAAATTCCATAAAATACCTGTCGCTTTTGGTAGTCGAAATAAATTATATTGGCAGATTAATCGACAAGAAATCTCTGGTACGGGGTGCGAGGTTCGAGGTTCGGGGATTTTAGCTGGTCTTTGAAGAGATGCTTAAAACAATCTCTTATTACCTATAAATAAAATATATATTCCTATTGCAACAAAAAAAGAACCAAAATTAATTGGTTCTCTTAAATATTCTAAATTCAAATCTTACTTTGAAGCTTTGCTTGATACTCCTCGTACCCCGCACCTCGAACCTCATACCAGTTCTACTTAAACCTATTCCTTAAGAAAGTAGGTATGTCAATATCTTCATTGCCATAGCCTGACGTTCTATGTCCGTCCTTCTTTTCCTCAGGGAGACCTGTAGCTTCAATTTTTCTTTCAAATATTCGCCCTGTGCTTTCTTCAAAGCCTGTTGCAATAACTGTAATTCTGATTTCATCCTGCATGCTCTCATCAATAACTGCACCGAAGATAATGTTTGCATCCGGGTCTGCAGACTGGAATACAAGATCCGCAGCCTCATTAACCTCAAAAATACCCAGATTCACACCGCCGGTAATATTTAGGAGTACGCTCTTAGCACCTTCTATGCAAGTTTCAAGAAGTGGACTTTGTATAGCCTGTCTTACAGCTTCTGCACTTCTGTTTTCACCACTAGCTTTTCCAATTCCCATATGAGCATAACCCTTGTCAAGCATTATTGTCTTAACATCTGCAAAATCCAGATTTACAAGTCCTGGAACGGCAATAAGATCCGAGATGCCCTGAACACCTTGTCTCAAAACATCATCAGCTATCTTAAAAGCTTCCATTATGGACGCTTTTTTGTCCACAATCTGAAGCAGCCTGTCATTAGGAATCGTTACTAGAGTATCAACCTTTTCCTTCATTTCTCCCAGGCCCTTTTCAGCCTGCATCTTTCTTACCTTTCCTTCAAAGCCGAAAGGTTTGGTTACTACGCCTACTGTAAGTATTCCCAGCTCCTTGGCAATCTGTGCTACTATAGGTGCAGCTCCAGTTCCGGTGCCACCGCCCATACCAGCAGTTACAAATACCATGTCAGCTCCTTCAAGCATCTTCTTTATTTCTTCATAATTTTCTTCAGCAGCTCTTTTGCCAACTTCCGGATTCGCTCCGGCTCCCAAGCCTTTTGTGAGCTTTTCACCAATTTGCATTTTATTAGGAGCCAGTGACATATATAAAGCCTGCTTGTCGGTATTAATAGCGTAGAATTCTACACCCTTAAGACCTGCACTGATCATTCTATTTATCGCATTATTTCCTGCCCCACCGACTCCAACAACCTTAATTTGCGCAACAGAATTCATATCTACATCAAATTCAAGCACAATATACCCTCCCTACTTTACAACTATCATATATGATTTAAATAGTGTACTAAAATTAATTCATCTTAATAAGTTCAACACGTCTCTTGATTTTCCTTTATTTTTTTTAATTTTTGTTATTTTTTTTATTTCCCATAAGAATATATCTGCGTATTATTGCAAAGTTCTGGAACAATCGCACACCGAATGCAAAAATTGCTGCATAATATATTGGCACTCCCAGCTGGTCTCCTATATAGGTAAGTATTGCAGCAAGTACCGCGTTGCCAAAGAAACCGGAAATGAAAATCTCTATATTGAAAGTTTTTTCTATGCTAGACCTTATTCCACCAAAAACAGAATCCAGAGCCGCAAGAATTGCAACTGACATATAGCTTGAATATTGGATGGGTATGGTTATCGGGGACAACAATCCAATAATTATACCCAACAACACTCCAATAATAGGTATGATCATTTAGCTTCACCACCTTCTGCCTTTCTCTGATATCTTTGCTTATCCCGACCTTCATAGCCTTTTATAATAAGCTTCTCTACTTTTTGAATTTCTACTTGTATGCCGCTGTACGACATATATAGCTCTATGTAGCTCTCAGGTGCCAGTGCCGAGGCCTCCAGGGTCTTTGGATCCCCTATGGCCTTTATCACAAATGGTACTGCGTGTCTCTTTCCGTCAATATTGATTGTTGGTCCGCCGCATCTGATACTGGTGCTGGCGGTTACTCTTTCGTCATTTATGGCAATCGCTTCTGCTCCTGCCATTCTGAGCTCATTGACTACTTCGAGGATGTCTATATCATGTATCAGGTACCATGCTATATCCTCACCCTCAGCAATTTCTTGCTGGCTATCATTTAAGGTTATAATAATCCCGGTTCCTTCTACTTTTTCATAATCAGAATAATTGCGGATTTTCTCCAGTTCATCCTGCATTATACCGAATGCGCTGCCTGTGCTCTCCACCCCTGCTTTATAATCGGCAAGCCTTTTAGCCTGTTCACTGATAGATTCGTTAAACAGCTTATTCTCCGCTTCCACGCTCTTTATCTCGTTTTGCAGATCTAAGAGTTTAGGTATAGTGACTATGCCCTGGTAGGTAGTATCTGATTTAAACTGCACTGTGGTAATAAACCCTATAATGACAGCCAGTGCAAACAAGTAATATTTAAATACTCTCCTATTCATTTTACTGGGCTTCTCCCTTTTTAACAACTTTTGCATACTTTTTCTCTATAACCCCATTGTATTTTGGTATTTTAACAAGCTGCTCCTGCGTAATCGTAATAGCAACTCCACTGGTCTCAATCCTCTCCACTATTCCTTCCCTCATCCTGAGTGCGGCTTCAAGGGTTTTGGAGTCTCCAATGGCTTTAAATACAAAAGGCGGTGCATAAGAAACAGTATTGATATTTATATGAATTCCGCCTACCTGTCTTATTTCAGAAGTGGAAATCATCCTCTGGTCATTTATGGAAACAGCTTCAGCCCCCGCTGCATTGAGCTCGTTCAAAAGCTCAAGAAGCATTGAATATGATATAAGCGGATAATTTACCTTCTCACTGAATTTCAAATCATCCACAATGACTGTAATCCCCTGTCCCTCCACATCCTCAATGCCAGCCAGTATCCTGGTCTGGTCAAGCTCTTGCTTCAATAGCTTTGCTGACACGCTTCCTTGTGATGCACTATCTTCAAACTCTTTAATCTTTGCCTCATACTCATTTTTTGCATTCAGAAGCTTAACATTCTCTTCCTTTGCTTTCTTAAGCTGAGTTGCAAGCTCCCTTGCTCTATATTCAGACACAGGACCTACACCCTGTTTTATGGTTCTGAATTGAATAGAAACCATGAGACCTAGTACCAAACATACTAAAGCAATTGCAATTTGAAACTTTATATTCTTCACTATTTGTCCTCCTACCTGCCCCAACTATTTATTCCGGTTTAAAAACAGGATTTCCCGTATGACTCATTTCTATGGTACCCTTAAGACCTTGTTTTTTTACATCTTCTACTATTGATTTTGCAAAATTAACCTTATAATTCATGTTGTCCGCTCCACCCAGGTTCGCTTTTATACCTTCCTTAATCTTCAGCCTTATGTTGGTCAAATCTGATACATCAATCTCCGAAATCAGATTAATCATTCCTGCATTCTTTATTTCTTTAATAAGCATAGTGATGGTGGAAAACTGATCCTTATTCTCAATGCTCAGACACTCTCCAACCTTAAAGGTCTCAAACTTCAATCCTTTTACTACTGGTAAATCAGGGCGCTTTATAGCCGGATTTATCTCCAGTATCATACCCTCCTCATCAATGTTCAGATAAGAGCCTACATAGGGTACATATGCCATGATTTCCCTCTCTATGATGTCAATTGCCACCCTGTTCGGTATGCCTCTCTTAATCTTTATCATTCTGACGTAAGGATTCTGAAAGATGCTCTTCATTGAGTTTTTCTTATTTATCCGGAATATATTTTCTCCATAATATATTGATGATAGCTTTATTATTTCTTCTCTCGTTACGCTATTGACCCCATTTACAGCTATGAACTTTATCTGAAAAAAGCTGGAAGATAGGAAAAATGCTGTAAAGATGCAGATTATGAATAGCAGAACTACATACTTGAATCTTCCCCTCATATTTTCACTCCTATAACGAGCAGGCATATATTATACCTTAATTTGTCATGCTTACTAAACGAGTTTCATGCGAAGCTTCCTTGACCGTTGAAATGCTTCAATAAAAGCCCTTTATATAATATAACACAAGTATTCTCTCATTAACATCGTGTGCTTGTCCTTTTTTCTGTTAAAAATTAACACTGCATACAATTCCGGAAGATTAGCAAACGCATGTAATCCGCAAAAATGCAGGTTAATAAAAAGCTGTACAAGTATATATAATAGTTAAACTCTGTGTATGTCAGCACCTAATCTTGCCAGTTTATTTTCTAGTTTATCATATCCTCTATCTATATGCAATTTTACGTTATCTACCATCGTAGTCCCTTCTGCCACAAGCCCTGCAAGAACCAACGCAGCGCCACCCCTCAGGTCACCGGCTTTAACCTCTGCACCGGTAAGCTTTTTGACACCCCGCACAATAGCAGTTCTTCCGTCTACCTTTATGCTGGCGCCCATTTTCATAAGCTCCTCTACATGCTTGTATCTGCTCTCAAATACAGTCTCAATAAAGATGCTTGTGCCTTTAGCTACAGTCATTACCGCCATCATCTGCGCCTGCATATCTGTTGCGAAACCAGGATAAGGAAGAGTCTTTATGACCTCCACAGCTTTGAGCTTTCTATTGCATTGTATATGGAGACTGTTCTGGTATTCAGCAATAATGCAGCCACTTTCAGAAAGCTTTGATGATACAGATTTCAAGTGTTCAATAATAATGTTGTTCAATACAATATTCCCACCAGTTATTGCAGCTGCTGCCATGAGCGTTCCTGCAACAATCCTGTCCGGAATTACAGTATGCTCTACATCATGGAATTCATTTACTCCTTCAATCTTCACAGTACTAGACCCTGCCCCGGATATCTTAGCTCCCATCCCATTTAAAAAGTTCTGAAGGTCAATAATCTCCGGTTCCTTAGCTGCGTTTTGTATTATGGTTACTCCCTCGGCTGTAGTGGCAGCAAGCATTATATTCTCAGTAGCACCCACGCTGGGATAGTCCAGATTAATTTCCACACCTTTAAGCTTATCACACTCGCAGTTTATATACCCATGGGCCTCGGTGATTTTAGCTCCCATCCTTCTTAACCCTGACAAATGAATATCAATAGGCCTGGGTCCAATTTCACATCCGCCAGGATAGCTTATTTTTACTTGACCATGCCTAGCAAGCATAGACCCCATTAATATTATTGAGGATCTCATTTCTCTTACCGGTTTTTCCGGTATATACGTCTCTAGTTGACTATTGGACTTTACTATCAGTGTATTATTCTCAAAAAAACACTTGCAGCCTATCGTTCGGAGCAGTCCTATAAGCAAATCAACATCTTTAAGCTCCGGAACATTATGAATAACCGATTCTTTCCCACTTATTATGGTAGCGGCAAGTACGGGCAAAACAGAATTCTTGGAGCCATCAACCTTTATTTCCCCTTCCAATCTATGCCCGCCGTTTATCACGTACCTATCCATCAACGATTTACACCCCCAGGAAGCCATTATTATTCAATCATATTAATATACTATGCATTACTTCCTAAGGTGTTACATGAATTGTCAGTGGTCATGCAGCATCAAGCACTGCAAATGCTAGACTTCCATCTTTTTAACAAGCTTTTCAGCTGCTTTGACTATCACATAAGCTGCATCAGTTCTGCCCAGCTCTTTGCTTTTTATTTTCATCTGATTTGCTTTTGCTGGTTTATTCAACATATCTAAAACTTCATTATATAGCAGCTCCGCATTTAAATCCCTTTCCAAAATGACTACGGCTGCCCCATTCTTTTCAAGTGCTCGTGCATTATACTCCTGATGATTGTCAGTAGCATAGGGATAGGGGATCAATATGGATGGCTTGCCTAGCGCTGTTATTTCCGATAGCGTGCTGGCTCCGCACCTGCTTATGATAATATCACATGCAGCTAACGCATGAGGCATATTATGCAGATACGGCACTACTTTAAGATATGCTGTGTCCAAAGCTATCCCTTCACTGCTGAATTGCTGCACAATATCTTCATACTGTGTTTCCCCTGTCATATGAAGCATCTGGAAGTTTTTCCTGCCGGCGGCTTCCTTTGCAAGCAGCACTACGCTTTCATTCAACCTTTTGGCTCCTCTGCTTCCACCCACGACGAAAACAACTGGCAGCTCCTTGGAGAAGCCGAACTCCTTCAGTCCATCCTCCCTGCTGATGCTTAACATATCGCTCCGAATTGGATTTCCTGTCACAATAACCTTGTCGTTTTGCGGAAAGTACTTTTTAGCCTCGGAAAAGTTTACCGCAATAATATCAACAAGCCTTGCCAGGATTTTGTTTGTAACTCCCGGAAAGGCATTCTGTTCATGAATCAGAGTTGGCACATTCATTAATGCGGCTGCGAGCAGAACCGAGCCGCAGACATATCCTCCAGTGCCAATTACAATATCAGGTTTAAACTCTCTTATTATCTTAGATACCCTAAAGAGGCTGGTAAAAGATTCCGCCACAGCTGCAACATTCCCAAGGCTCAACTTGCGTTCGAAGCCTCTCACCTTAATCTTGAACAGGTTAAAGCCTTCCTTTGGAACAATACTGCTCTCCAATCCCCTTTCAGTACCTATGAATAATATTTCAGCGTTCTTGTATTGTTTTATTATTTCTTTCGCGATGGATACTGCAGGATAGATATGTCCACCTGTACCACCTCCAGAAAGTATGACCCTCATTACAATCAACTCCCACCCGTTTTAACACTTTTAGATATATTTAAGAGAATTCCCATATTTGCCATTACAAAAAGCAGCGACGAGCCCCCCGAGCTTATGAAGGGAAGCGAGATTCCCGTAGTTGGTATGGAAACCGTAGCCACAGCTATATTAAGAGTAGCCTGTATTGCGACCATACATGTAATGCCTGTAGCAAGAAGACACCCGAAGGTATCGGGGCAGAACAGGGCTATTCTTAGTCCTCTCCATATCAGAAGAAGGAACAGTATCACAATAGTAGCAGTTCCTATAAATCCAAGCTCTTCCCCAATTATAGAGAATATGAAGTCGTTCTGGGGCTCTGGTATATAGAAGAACTTCTGGCGGCTGTTTCCAAGTCCCAGGCCAAAAATCCCTCCAGAGCCCAGAGCATACAAGGACTGTATTGCTTGATAGCCTGTATTCAGCGGATCTGCCCAGGGATTCAAATAGGAGGTTACACGTTCAAGCATATAAGCTTTTTTCATTATGATATACGCTACTGCAGGCAGCAGTGGCACAACCCATCCTATAAGATAGATTATCTTCGTTCCTGCGGCAAACAGCATTGCAAAGGTAATCATTACTATGCTTCCTGCCATGCTTAAATTTGGTTCAAGAATAATAAGCACAAAATATATGCCCATTAGAAGTATGTAAGGCATGACTCCATTTTTGAAGCTCCTTATTTTCTCCCTTTTGTTGCTTATGCTTTTCGCCATGAATATTATCAGTGCAAATTTTGCAAATTCAGAGGGCTGCATTGTCGATGGTCCAATCTTTATCCACCTGACCGCACCCTTGGCCCCATGACCAATACCCGGTATGAATACCGCAATCAGCAGTACAAAACTCAAAAGTACAAGAGGCCCCGCAAATTTCCCCAGTACCCTATAATCAAACCGGCTTAGAAGCAGCATTGCCACAATACCGATAATTGCAAAAAAACCTTGAGATTTCAGGTAGTAAAACCTATCATTAAACTTCATAAAAGAGGAAATGGAACTGGCGGAAAAAACCATAGCAACACCAATAGCTAGCAATACTAGTACTGTTATCAGCAATGTGAAGTCGATGTTGTTTTTATTTCTTACAGGCATTTTATAGCCCCCTCAACATATATACTCTAATTTAATATTGATTTATACATTCAAAATATCCCTCGTACCTCATGTAGTGCCTTGACATTCCTAATTAGTTTCGGGTAACACCGAACACACGGATGTTCCACTGTACACACGGCGGACTTTATTAAAATTTCAGTGTCTTCAGTGGATTTCAGTGTCTTCAGTGGTTTTCGTTCCTATTTCTTTTGCCTTAAGCTCCCTTACATATTCCTTAAAAAGCCTGCCTCTTTCCTCATAGTTACTAAACATATCATAGCTTGCACAGGCTGGTGAAAGTAAAACACAGTCACCCTGCTCAGCCAGTTCTTGAGACTTTTTCACAGCTTCTCTCAGGCCTTTTACTTTATGTGTCTTCATAAACCCATGCTTGTGGGCAGTTTCTTCCAGCTTATCAGCGGTCTTTCCTATTAACACCATATGCTTGATGATGTTTCCAAAGGCCTCTATGAAATCGTCAAATTCGCTTCCCTTGTCATAACCTCCGGCTATTATAACTGTAGGCCGCTTCATTGCTTCAATAGCCTTGATGGAAGCATCGGTGTTGGTACCCTTGGAATCGTTATAGTATATTACTCCATTAAGCTCGGAAACAAACTCGATCCTATGTTCCACACCCCTGAAGCTTTCAAGTGCCTCAGCAATTACAGAAGCCTCCACGCCCAAGCAGTACGCCATAAGAGCTGCTGCCAGAGAATTTTCGAGATTGTGATTGCCCGGTATATATATTTTATCTTTATGTATTATGGTTTCTTTTTTATTACCTATTTTGATTACTAAATGGTCGTTCTCAATATATGCTCCCTCATCTACCGGTTTCTTTCTGCTGAAAAGCAGCACTTTACTTCTGGGTCTGTCTGTGAGTTTTGAAGTCTCGGAGTCATCCCCATTCAATATCGTATAATCCTCAGCCTCCTGATTTATAAATACCTTGCACTTTGTATCGATATAATTCTCCATGGTTTTATGCCTGTTCAGGTGGTCAGGTGTAATATTCAGTATTGCTGAAACCTTCGGTTTGAAGTTTGCTGTTGACTCCAATTGAAAGCTGCTCACTTCAAGGACAAAAACATCCTCGGGTTTTGAGTTCTCTACCTCAAGTATCATTGCATGGCCGATATTACCGGTAATGAAGGTCTTTCTCTTGCTGGCCTTCATTATTTCTCCCAGGAGAGCTGTAGTAGTTGTCTTCCCATTTGTCCCCGTAATTGCCACTATTGGAGTGGAAGTAAGACGAAAAGCCAGCTCAATCTCGCTTACCACCTCTTTGCCCAAGGCTTTGGCGTATTGTACCAGGGGTATATCCAAAGGCACTCCTGGACTAACTACTACAAAGTCGCAATCAGAAGCCAGCTCTACGGGGTGCCCCCCCGCGACCAGCCTTATAGGAAGATGCTCAATTTCAGCTATTACTTCCTTCAGGTCCTCAACCTTCTTAGAATCATTCAATATGATGGAAGCCCCTAAGCGGCTCAATTCCTTAACTACAGGTACGCCTGTAACAGCCGCTCCAATAACCAGCACTTTTTTATCCTTTAACTGCATTACACTATCCTCCGAAAACTATTTTATGACAGCCCTAATATCCCGACCAGACACAATATTATTGAGACAATGATGAACACTGATACTACTTTTGACTCAGCCCAGCCGCTAAGCTCAAAATGATGGTGCAGAGGAGACATTTTGAAAAATCTCTTTCCCCCCGTAAGCTTAAAGTAGGTTACCTGTATTATTACCGATAAGGTTTCCAATACATATACCGCACCGATTATGAGGATGAAGAAGGGAAGCTTGGTTATAACAGCCAAGGCTGCTATAGCTCCTCCCAATGCCAGTGAACCTGTATCACCCATAAATACCTGTGCAGGATGTGAATTGAACCTTAAGAATCCAAGCAGTGCACCTATCATAGCACCTGAAAACACCAGCAATCCTACGTGAGCAGCAGCAAGAGCTATTACCGAGAAGAATCCGAGCACTACGACTGTGATTCCTCCTGCCAAGCCATCAAGCCCATCTGTGAGATTGACGCTGTTTACAGTAGCTACGAATACCAGAACTACAAAAGGTATGTACATCGCTCCCAGGTCAATGAACCTCCCTGTAAATGGAATCAAAACCTCTGTTCCGACCTGGGATATGCCAGAAGCTACAAAAGCCATGAAAATAGCCACAAAAAGCTGTGCAGCCATTTTCTGATATGCTCTTAACCCAAGAGATCGCTTATTCTTTATTTTTAGATAATCATCTATAAAACCTATGAGTCCGAATAATATAGTTGTAATAAGTATCAGGAGCATATCTTTATCTTTCGAGAAAGCCAATGCTACAATAGCTGCAGGTATAACTATTATTATACCCCCCATGGTCGGGGTTCCTGTCTTTATTAAGTGACTTTGGGGTCCGTCATCTCTAACCGTCTGCCCAAATTTCATTCTAGTAAGCAACGGTATAAAAACCGGTCCTGCAACTAAAGCCAATACAAAAGCAGAAATGATGCATATAATATAGACATTGTATTCACTGGACATCAAATTGTACATTAAAGATTATCCCCTCTCACGTAATAAATCAACTATATTCTCCATCTTCATAACTCTTGAACCCTTTACCAGAACCACGTCTCCCGGTCTTATGATTTTGTCCAAGGTTGAAGCTGCCTCGTCTTTTACCAGGAAGGCATATAAGTTGTTTTTACTCATTCCGGAATCTTCCGCTCCCTTTTTTACTGCATCGGAGAAATTGCCTATCGCAACTATTATATCAACTCCAATTTCAGCTGCATATGCTCCAATGTTATAATGCTCTCCTTCAGATGCATCCCCCAGTTCAAGCATGTCACCAGTTATGCATACGCTTTTTCCCCCAGCCTTCAAGCTCTGAAGCACATTTATTGCTGCTTTCATGGATTCAGGATTTGCATTGTAAGCATCATTAATAATTTTAACTCCGTTGCTGGTATTAATGATATCCATCCGCATCTTTGATGGTTTAAAACTCAAAAGTCCCTTCCGTATATCCGACCCTTTCATGTCAAAAAGCCTTGCAACAGCTATGGCAGACAAGGCATTATAAACATTGTGCATTCCCGGAAGCAGTACTGTGAAGCTTTCGGAGGCGCCTCCCTTGTTAACCTCAAAGTCTATTCCATCTTCGCCCTTTTCTTTTATCCCGAAAGCGTATAAATCATTGCTCTTTTCCAAACCGTATCTGATTACCCTGTACTTCTCGGAGCTGAAGTCCGACAGCATGTCATTATCTCCATTTATAACTGCTGTGCTGGAGCTATCAAAATAATCAAATACTTCAAGCTTTGCTTTTAATATATTTTCTCTGGAGCCCAGCTTCTCTATATGTGCATTGCCCACATTTGATATTACCGCAATATCCTGCCTCACTATATCCGAAAGCAGGCTTATTTCCCCGGGGCTGTTCATACCCATCTCCAATATTGCTATCTCATGATCATATTGAAGCTTCAAAAGCGTCAAGGGCAGTCCGATAGCATTATTGAAATTTCCTTCAGTCTTAAGTACATTGAACTTCTGAGAAAGTACTGAAGCAATCATATCCTTCGTGGTTGTTTTCCCTGAGCTGCCTGTCACTGCTACAAAAGGTATCTGAAATTTGCCCCTGTAGTATCTGGCAATGTCCTGTAACGCCTTCAGAGTATCACCTACCAATATGTATGGTATGCTGCACTCATTTAGCGGCTTCTGAGTCACTACCACAGCAGCTCCGTTTTCAATAGCCGTGCTTATGAAATCATGCCCATCGAAGCTCTCACCCTTAAGTGCTATAAACATGTTCCCAGGGTTTATCCTCCTGCTGTCAATACTCACTCCATTTACCAAGAAGTCTCTGTCAGAATTCACAAGTGTACCTTGAGCGGAAGCAGTAATTTCCCCTATACTCAAGTCTTCCATTATATTTCCTCCCTTAGAAGCTCTTCTACAATATCTCTTTCATCAAAGGGAATTGTTCTATCCTTCAAAACCTGGTATGTCTCATGGCCTTTTCCTGCCAATAAGACTATATCATCCGGTTTTGCCATTGTCAGTGCATACTTTATCGCGTCTCTTCTGTTTTCAATACAAATATAGTCGCAACCTGTGGATTTTATACCGGCTTCTGCCTGTCTTATTATGTCCATTGGTTCTTCCGACCTTGGATTGTCAGAGGTTACAATGCAGAAATCCGACATCCTCCCGGCTATTTCACCCATTATCGGCCTCTTTTCCCTGTCCCTGTCCCCGCCGCAGCCGAATAATGTTAGGACTCTTCCCTTTGCATACTGCTTCACCGAAGCCAATATATTCCGAAGTCCGTCAGGGGTGTGTGCGTAATCCACAATAACTGTATAAGGAGTATTTGTCTTTACTATCTCTGATCTTCCAGGGACATTATCCACATTATTCAGTCCCTCTTTTATCGCATCTCTGCCAATCCCCTCCGCATAAGCAACGGTTGCTGCAGCCAATGCATTATACACACTGAACTTTCCAGGTATCTTTATACTTAACTCCGTTTCGTATTCAGGCGTTACAAGGGTAAAGGCAACACCTTTTGCTGTAATATCAATATTCTTCGCCATTATGTCGGCTTTATTGTCTATACCGTAAGTGATAATCTGTATCCCCAGCGTCCTTACCTCGTCAGCAATTATTCGCCCATGCTCATCGTCAATATTAATAATATTTGCACCTTTTGTCATATAAAAAAGCTTCTTCTTCGTATTCCTGTAATTCTCAATAGTCTTGTGAAAATCCAAATGATCCTGTGTAAGATTAGTGAAAACTCCGATTCTAAAATTGCAGCCATCCACTCTTCCAAGCTCGAGAGAATGGGAGGACACCTCCATTACCGCATAATCAATATCACTATCTGCCATTTCTCTAAATAAGCTCTGAAGATCTAGAGATTCCGGAGTGGTCCTGGAGGACACAAAAATCTTATCCCCAATCTGTGTTGAAATGGTTCCGAGAAGTCCGGTCTTTTGCTTATTGGCCTCCATTATAGATTTTATCAGATATGTAGTTGTAGTCTTCCCGTTAGTCCCGGTGATACCCACAAGCCGTAGTCTTTGTGTCGGGTTATTATAGAAGGTGGAGGCCAATAAAGGCATAGCAGTTCTTGAACTCTGGACCTTAACCACCGATGCGCCCTTCACATCCACATCCTTCTCTACTATAAAGGCAGCTGCACCCTTCTGCAGAGCATCACTTATATATTTGTGTCCGTCCTGGGTATAGCCGCTTACACAGATAAACAGGTTACCCTTCTTTGTCTTTCTGGAGTCATATACTATTCCATTTATTTCTACATCCAAATCCCCTTTGGAAGATATAATATCAATGTCTTTTAACAACTCTCGAAGCTTCATTCCAATCCCCCTTCTCAGCGTTATGCAAAAAACAGCTTTCATAGTCATCTGGTTTTCGCACAAACGTTTCCTTTGACTTCAATAACTATTGTTGACATGTTTTGGCAACTGTATGCCAAAACAGCTTTTTACCTATTGTAAATTTGTATTCATAAACACTATAAATTACCTTATCATTATCCACCACCTTTTATAAAAAGGCAACCAAAATTAAAGGGTTTCCTTAATTTCGTTGCCTTGGCAATTCATGTTAAATTATTCTGAAGGTTTAGCATTCAAAATTATGATAGACCCTTCGTTTATATCCGCTCCAGGTTTTGGAGTCTGATCCAGAATTGCGGATTCCATGCTATGCTCATACTCTGTATCCACACTATATTTGAGCTTGCTCTTAGCTAATTCCTTTATAGCATCCCGAAGTGGCATGTTCCTTACTTCAGGCACCTTTACAAGCGGTTTCTGCATAAGCTTCTGCTCTTCCTCTGTATATTGCGGCTTGACATCCAAATATCTCAAGGTGTCATATATAATGCTCTTTGCCACCGGTGCTGCAATTACGCCGCCAAAGTGCTGCGCCCCGCCGGGTTCGTCTATTACTACCAGGACTGCAATCTTAGGGTCATTGGCGGGTGCGAAACCGCAGAAGGATGAAACAAATTTGCCCTGTACATATATGCCGCCTTCAGCTTTTTGTGCTGTGCCAGTCTTTCCTGCCACTTTGTAACCCGGTATGTAGGAGGCTGCTGTCGGTGCAACAGCAAATTCAAGAATCTGCCTCATTGTAGCCGCGGTCTCCCCGGAAATTACCTGTCTGACAGTACGAGACTGAAACTCATGCACAGTTTTCCCTTCATCATCAATTACCTTTTTTGCAATTCTAGGCTCCATAAGATAGCCATTGTTCGCAACAGCAGAGAAAGCTGTTATCAACTGAATAGGTGTTACCGATATTCCCTGGCCAAAGGCGTTATTTGCAAGCTCCACCGGTCCTATCCCGCTTAAGGTTCTTACAATACCGCCGGCCTCTCCAGGCAGCTTAACACCTGTAGGAGTGCCAAATCCAAAGGCTCTGATATATTTGTAAAGCTTTTCTTTTCCGAGCCTTTGACCAACTTCCACAAATACGGGGTTACAGGAGTTTTTTACAGCCTCTGCGAAAGTCTGATTTCCATGAGGATTATGACTTCTCCAGCATTTGATTCTCTTTCCTGCTACCATAATATAACCCGGATCATAAAAATGATCATCAGGTTTTACCACATTTTCTTCAAGACCTGCTGAAGAGGTTATTACCTTGAAGGTGGAACCCGGCTCATAGGAGTCGGATATCGCGGGATTTCTCCATATCTTGTAAAGCGCATCATACTGCTCTTTCTGACTCATAGTATCCCATGTGGCTAAAAATTCCTCAGGGATTTTTCGAGGGTCATTGTTGTCAAAGTCAGGCTTGGAAGTCATGGCAAGTATATCCCCGGTCTTTGGATCCATAACTATCGCAGTAACTCGCTTTGCTTTATTCTCAATAACCGCATTCTCAACAGCCTTCTCGGCAAAATGCTGTATAACCTCATCAAGGGTCAAAACCAAGTTTAGCCCATCCTCAGGCTCATAGTATTTTGTATCACTTCCAGGAAGCATCTGCCCATGGGCATCTGTCATCATTATATTTCTTCCCGGAAAGCCGTTCAGATACTTTTCATAGGTAAGTTCAACACCGTCCTGCCCCTGGTTGTCGTTGTTCGTAAAGCCCAATACATAGGATGCAAAATTGCTCTGTGGGTAAAATCTCTTACTATCATCATTAAATATGATTCCTGCAAGCTCCTTTTCTCTTAAAAGCTTAACCTTGTCAGCATCAACCTTTTTCTTGATAAGCACAGTGTCCTTTTTAGCGATTATTTTTTCCGCCAATGCTTTCTTATCCATGGAAAGAATTTCAGAGAGGGCATTGGCAACCGCATCCTTGTCCTTGACCATAGCTGGTCTTACATATATCTCATAAGCTGTTGCGCTGATTGCAAGCTTCTTTGAATTTCTGTCGAATATTACTCCTCTTTTGGACTGAATGGGAATATCCCTGGTCCACTGTTCTACTGCCTTTTGCAGATACTCGGTACTATTTATTATCTGAATAAAAGCAAGCCGTCCTATAAGCCCTAAGTATATTGCAAAAAAAGCAAAGAAGATAAATACCACTCTTCTTTTTATCGTAACCTTTATGCTGGACAAATCAATACACCACCTTCGGAAACTACCTTAACTAATCTAGTACATTGAGGATATTATTTATCGCAGCTTTTGTATATGCTATATATTTATTCTCTTGTACATCACTTATATTGTAAAAATCATGCTCTGCATTGTCAGCTGCTTGTACTGTATTGTTCACATTCACATAAGCTATCTGGTTCTGAACATCAGGATACTGCATGTTTAACTTTTCAAGAGCAGCCTTTTCCAAAGCCTCAAGATTGACCGACTTCATTAGCTGTACGTTGAGATCGGTGTTCTCCTTAACGACCTTTGTATATTCCTTTTCCAGGTTAGTGGTGTTAAAGTTAATCTCTGCCATATATGCATAGCGGGATATAATAAAAATGCTCAACCCAAAAACAAACAATATACTCATTAGATGAGTCTTGGGTTTTGCTTTCTTCTTAACTTTTTTAAGGGGTTTTGCGCTTGGCTCTGAATCTTGCTGCAACTCTAGCTGCTCATATCTGCTATAATCATATGCTCTATTATCTGCTCTTATCATTCTTATTCCCCCCTAACCCCTTTTAGAACTTACTCTTTCAGCCGCCCTAAGCTTGGCGCTTTTAGACCTTGTGTTGGACTCCAACTCCTCTTCCCCTGCAATCACTGGTTTTCTTGTAACAACCTTAAGAAGAGGCACTTTCCCGCACATGCATATAGGCAGCTGAGGCGGGCATGTACATGGTCTTTCAATATTGTTAAAAACTGTTTTTACTATTCTGTCCTCAAGGGAATGAAAGGTTATTACCACTAACCTTCCTCCCGGCTTTAAAATATCCACCGCATCCTTGACTGCTTGTTCCAGAACCTCAAGCTCGTCATTTACAGCTATTCTCAAAGCTTGGAAAGTCCTTTTGGCCGGATGACCGCCTTCCCTTCTTGCTGCTGCCGGAATTGCCCTTTTTATAATATCCACCAGCTTGAAGGTTGTTTCTATCCTACCATTTTTTCTTTCCTCTATTATGAATTTGACAATTCTCACTGCCCATTTTTCTTCGCCATAATCGCTTATTATACGGATAAGCTCCTGCTCTGAGGCATTGTTCACGATATCCGAGGCAGTGTAATCACGGTTGGTATCCATCCTCATATCCAAAGGACCGTCATGCATATAGCTGAAGCCTCGTTCCTCCTCGTCCAACTGATGAGAGGATACCCCTATATCAAGTAATACTCCATCAACTTCCTTAAACCCGTTTTCCTGGGCAATGGCCTTAATATTTCTGAAATTGTCTCGGACTATTATTACATTGTCCTTGTAGGCTTCAAGACGCTCTCTTGCTGCGCTTATCGCATTGCTGTCCTGATCTATGCCCAGGAGTATTCCTCCCGGTATTATCCTTTTGATTATTTCTGAAGAATGACCGGCCCCCCCAAGGGTTCCGTCAATATAAACCCCTCCCTGCTTAAGGTCGAGATATTTCAAGGTTTCTTCTAAAAGCACAGGTTTATGTTCAAAATTCAATATTTTCACCTACTCCATATGTCTTATTGCTATATCCCAAGCTGTGACATTTTTTCAGCCACATCTTCATAACTAATATTTGCATCGCTATTGAATTTATTCCATTCTTCCTTGCTCCATATTTCTATTCGTGTTGAAACACCTATTATGACAAGCTCTTTGTCAATATTGGCATAGTCCTTAAGATGGTTGGGCATCACTATCCTGCCCTGCTTGTCCAGCTCGCACTCGCAGGCTCCCGCGAAAAAAAACCTCACGAAGGCTCTTGCATCTTTATTTGTCATAGGCAAGCTCTTGAGCTTGTTCTCCACAATGCTCCATTCTTCTGATGAGTATATGAATAGGCAGTTATCCAGGCCCTTGGTCATAACGAAGCTGTCTCCAAGCTTTTCCCTGAACTTCGAAGGCATTATAACCCTGTTTTTAGGGTCCAGGGTATGCTGGTATTCACCTATGAACATATACTCACCTCCTTTATGTATATTTTATCACTTTATACCACTTTGCTCCACTTCAATCCACTTCATGACATATTCTATATTAAAATAAAAACTCCTTCCTATTTTTTGAAAAATGGACAAAAAAAATAAAAATAGTACAAAAGGCCTATTCCCTTTGTACCATTTACCCTACTCTTTTGAAAAACTTATATAATTTTTTTATGCTTTTTCCTACGGTAAACCATCAAAGCAGCAAAAGCTGCTATTATTATCAGACTAATGATCTGAGCTGTCCTCATACCCATAAACATAAGGCTGTCTGTTCGCAAGCCCTCAATCCAAAATCTCCCGATTGAATAGAGTATCCCGTACAGCAGGAACACCTCTCCATCCACCTTCTTTTTTCTTCTGTACATGATAAGGATAATAAAAACGCCGATATTCCATAATGATTCATACAGGAATGTAGGATGTACCCTTACACCTTCCACCATTATTCCCCAGGGCAGATTTGTTGGTCCACCATGGGCTTCTGCGTTTACAAAGTTTCCCCACCGCCCTATGGCCTGACCGATAATTATACCAGGGGCTGCTATATCCGCAGTTTCCCAGAAGGAGATTTTCCTTATCCTTGTAAAAACATATCCACTCAGCACAGCTGCTATAAGGGCTCCATGGATTGCCAAGCCCCCCTCACGGATATTTATGATTTTCATTATGTCGCCTCTGTAATAATCCCACTCAAAAATGACATAGTATAGTCTTGCACCTATTACAGCCACCGGAATGCACCATAATGCCATATCGATTATATACTCGGGGTCATACCCCAATCTCTTAGCTTCATTGTATGCCAGCAGTAATCCTGCCAGTATTCCTGCTGAAAGCAGTATACCATACCACCTTACTGATATCCCGAATATTTCAAAAGCCACAGGATTCATAGCCTTTCCTCCAATCTTGCTTCATGCAGCACATTCTTTTCATATAACTTTACTGTTTGATTATAAGTACTTTTCACCTTAGCTGTCAAGCTTGTTATATATCATCCCCAAATTATGGATATTTATTCCATCAAGCTTGTTTGTGCCAGGCCCGACAGTTACTCACTGCACTTACTTAGTCTGAATTGGCTAGATCCAGCACTCCACTGACCGTTTCCATTACCGACGAATAATTCTTACCCTGCATATAATCATCATAGGCCAGGTACAAAGCCCAGATCAAATCCCACATATCCCCATCGGCATAAACTATATTGAGCCCCAAGTCATTAGAAGCTTCCTTCCTGTTAATACAGTAACCGTGGGAGAAGTATTTCTCAGTCATCATCTTAGTTACCGATTTCGCCCTTTCCTTGCTTTGCTTGAACATATTATTTTCAAGCAAAGCCTCAGCATACTGATAGGATGCCTTAATTGATTTTTCATAATCTCCTAGAATCCATGGGTCAAGCTTGTTGGATATTGGGTACAAGACTGATGCTGTAATCTTTGAATCCTTGCTTTGCGCAAGCTTCTCCTCCATAAAATCTATGCACAATCTTATCGACTGGACGGGAACCCACAAATCGGTATACATCGGGTGCTTCACAAGGGGATCGATGGGTCCCAATTCCGAAATCGGCCCCATCACTATCTCATCTGCACCAATAGCCACCATGGTTGCGGCACTTTTCGCGACAAAAGGTATTATAACACTGAAGTTATCGCAAAATTCCCTGATCAAATTCACTATTTTGTAAGGGGTATCTACAGCACCACCATAACTATTTAAAAAAAGGTCAATCCTTTCCGTTTTTCCAATACTGCAAAGCTGTTTATACAAAGGAACCAACACATAATCATCCATTGGGGTGTAGGATATATACGAAATCAATCTGGAATTGCGCATCTTCTCAATGCTTTTAAGCAAGCTCAACCTCTTTTTATTTGTTATTTTCAACACGCTAAAACCCCTCTCGCTCGCGAAAAACTGCAAGCAGTTTTTTCTACTACACATAATATGTGCATGAAGTTGTTTTAGTGAGGAATAAAAGCTACATCATGTTAATTTCGAGAACTAAAGAGGCACTACTTCTTCAAAAAGCATAAATAGAACCAATATTGTAATAATATAATTATATGTTTAGGAGAGAAAAAGATGCAGCTAATGGAGGTGAGTCTTATGCCGCTGCTTAATATCGAGGAATTGACTTTTATGAAGCTCATGATAATAAAAGATTTGGAAAAGACATTGAAGATAGGCTACGAACATCAATACCGGAATATATTATCCAAAATAGTGAGTAATCAGAAAAGGTTTGTAAAAAAGAGCCTTCCCAAGGATGTCTCAGAGGATCTCTATAGATATGACGCGCTGGCAGCAGGACTTGCCAACTATTTGATAAATCTTTTTGAAGTATTTGGAGAAAGTGCTGTGTTGAATGCCAAGAAAATTTTTGAGGAGAATGGATCCAAATGGGGAAAGAAGCTGAAGAAAAGGCTTTTCATTCAAGACGATATCGTTGATATTAACTATGTGATTAAGAACCTGTATATTAATATTCCTGAACTGGACTACATGGACATTACAAATGACGATTTAGTGTGGCATTTCAGCAAGCAGGGCAATAGCAGCGTCAATGAAGGCTTTGGGAAATTTAATTCCAGGTTCTATGCCATAAAGACCGCATGGCTGCATTCCTTCACAAAGTCCTTCACCTCCCAGTATGCAAGCATTTTCGAAAAGAAAAGCGAGGATGATAACGAGATAATCACGAGTATAGCACTTAAAGAGAATATAGAATAAAAAAACCGTTTTAACTACAGTGTTAAAACGGTTTTATATTAAAGCTCATTCAATATACTTATCGAAGCACTTGCACCTATTCTTGTCGCACCCGCCTCTATCATCTTTAATGAGGTCTCAAGGTTTCTTATTCCGCCTGCAGCTTTAACGCCCATTTCGGGACCAACTGTCCTTCTCATCAAGACTATGTCTTCAACTGTCGCACCGCTTGCAGAAAAACCAGTGGAGGTCTTTACATAATCAGCTCCAGCCTTCTTGGAAAGCTCACATGCGGTTACCTTCTCCTCATCTGAGAGAAGGCAGGCCTCGATAATAACCTTGAGCAATGCCTTTCCCTTGCAGGCATCAGCTACTGCCTTGATATCCGCTTCCACTTCATCCATCTTTCCAGACTTTAGAGCTCCAATATTAATGACCATGTCCACTTCAGTTGCCCCATTATCAATAGCCTGGGCTGCTTCAAATGCTTTGGTCTCCTTAGTAGTGGCTCCCAGAGGGAAACCTACGACTGTGCAGACCTTTACTTCTGTTCCATGGAGAAAGGAGTCTGCAAGCTTCACATTAGAAGCATTTATGCATACAGATGCAAATTTGTACTCCAAGGCTTCCCTGCAGAGCTTTATTACATCCCCTTCCTTAGCATCAGGCTTTAAAATTGTGTGGTCTATATAACGGGCCAGTTCCAACTTGTTCATGATTTTTCCCCCAATTTTATTCTTAATTATCGGATAATTTCTCCCATAGTGCCATTTTGTATTCCGGCTGCATTTCCCTCTTCTATGTCAATATGCATATCTAAAGCAAAATCAGGGTGAACTCTGCACATAACATTGTCAAATACAACTGCCCTTTCATCCCCAACTCTTACCTTTACTATATCCCTGTCTTTAAGACCAAACTTTTCTCCATCGCTTGTATGAAAATGAATGTGTCTTGCTGCTACTATAACACCTTCTTTTAATTCAACCTGCCCCTTGGGTCCAATAATTGTACAACCTGGTGTGCCCTGTATTTTTCCTGAGGGTCTTACCATAGCCTCAACTCCCATAGTCCTTGCATCAAACATAGAAATCTCCAATTGAGTCTCCGGTCTTACAGGCCCAAGTATTCTTACCCCTTTTAGAGTTGATTTGGGACCAACTACATCAACCTTCTCATCACAAGCAAACTGCCCAGGCTGTGAAAGATCCTTCATTTTAGTAAGTTCGTGCCCTTTACCGAAAAGTATTTCTAAGTGCTCCTTTGAAACGTGGATATGTCTGTTTGATAAGCTTACTGGTACTAATTTCTCCATTTTATTTCCTCCAATCGAATTTATATTTATACTTAATTTGAACTATTACACAATTTATTACTTAAGATTCTTTTTGGCTTTCTATCTTGTTTCGCGTTTCGGGTTTCGCGTTACGCGATTCACGTATGTTCTTCGAAGCTCTTGCTTGCATACTCGTAACTCGCAACCATTCCCTATAGGAATACCTGCCTGTTATCCCTTCAGGGATTCATACGCCTTTATCATTATTGCACACTCGATTCTCTTTTTCTGCAGCTTGCATTCAAGGTCATATGGGCTCTTGAGGTCATTATTGAAAGCCGCCGCATTTGCCTGACAACCTCCGCTGCAGTAAAATCTCGCCCAGCATTCCCGGCATTTCTCCTTATGATAAACAGTATTTTCAGAGAACTCTTTTTGAAGTTCCCCATTGGTTACGCCCTTCCAGACATCTCCCATGAGGTATTCCTGCCTTCCCACAAACTGATGGCAGGGATAGAGCTCTCCATCCGGAGTGACAGCAAAATATTCAACTCCAGACCCGCAGGAGGATACTCTCTTGTAGATGCAAGGACCTCCATCCAAATCCATAAGGAAATGATAATATCTGAAGCCCTTTCCACTCTCGTTGTACTCAATGTACTTACTGGCAAGCTTATCGTATTCTTGATATATAACCGGCAGATGCTCCTCGCGAAGAGCATAGCCTTTTTCTTTTTCCGCAACCACAGGCTCAATGGAAATCTCCTTAAAGCCTTCATCGGCAAGATGCAGTACATCGCTGCAAAAATCCAGATTGTTCGCTGTAAAGGTTCCCCTTATGTAATAGCTCTTATCGCCTCTTGATGCTACAAAGCTTTTCATTTTTGGCATAATGCTCTCATATGTGCCGGAACCGTCAACGAACTTTCTCATGCGGTCATTTACTCGTTTTCTTCCATCTATGCTCAACACTATATTATCCATGTTTCCATTTATAAATTCTTCTATATCCTTGTCCAAGAGCGTTCCGTTAGTAGTGATGGTGAAACCGATCCTCTTGCCATACTCCTTCTCCCGCTCCCTTGCATAAAGCACCGTTTCCTTTACCACGTCAAAGTTCATAAGCGGCTCTCCGCCGAAGAAATCAACCTCCAAGCGCTTCCTTGCTCCAGAAGTGCTCAGAAGGAAGTCAATAGCCTTGGAAGCCACTGTGAAAGGCATCAGTTTGCGCCCCCCGTGATAGTCTCCGGTTGATGCAAAACAGTAGCCGCATCTTATATTGCAGTCATGGGCTATATTCAGGCATAAGGCTTTAGTATGCGTTTCCCTTTTCTCGTTTTGTACCTTATCCATATATGTATCTTCAGAATGCAGCAGTCCCTGCTTTTCAAGCTGGCCTATTTCACCCCATGCTTCCCTGATACTTGTCTCAGAATACTTATCATTAAGTTTTTCAATTATATCCTCAACACTGTCTGTGTAGTGGTCTAATATGTCCCAAGTGAGCTGGTCAACCACATGTACAGTGCCGCTGTTGACGTCTATAACAATTTTCAAACTGTTTTGTTCGTATTTATGCAGCATAACTGACCCCCGAAAAAATTTAATTGCACTACAGAAAGTAATGGTTGCATATAGATTGCGGATATATTTTAAAGGACTATTTTGTTTTCCGCAATACACACTAAGGAAGCAGAAATGTAAAAAAGATACTCTTTTTTACATTTTGCATTGTTTATCACTGACTATTTTATATTAATTTGCCAGACGTGTCAATTCAACACAACAGCAGCAGTAAAAAAATACCGCCCATGGGGCGGCATTCTGCTACTGGACAGCTTTATTCAAATCGTCCATAAGTTCGTCTGTGTTCATCCTATACCTGAGAGCAGCCTGCTCTACAGTCATATACATTGCGCCGCCTCAGCCAAAGCACTTTATTCCGTGGTTTTTGAATATCTCCTCAAGCTGAGGATATTTATATAGTATATCATCTATTACCATACTTTTATTAAGCATTTTTTCACCCCCATTTATTATATGTAATTTTTGATTATTTATATACCTATACGGGGTACGTGTTATCTTAATATCATTATATGATGACAGCCTTTTATTGTCAATAATCTTATTTATTTTTTTCTTCTAAATACTTCACTGCGCTCAGCGATGCCATGCTGCCTTCCCCTACCGCCTTTGCTATCTGATAGGGCTTTCCTACACAGTCTCCGCAGGCAAAAACTCCTTTAATGCTGGTAGCCATTTCTCTGTTTACCTTTATAGAACCCTCATCAAGCTCAAGTCCTTCTATCAGCTGGTTTGCCGGAATTACGTTCCTAATAATGAATACTGCGTCCACTTTAAGCTCCCTTTGGTCAGTTGTCAGGCTACGAACCTTGTTGCCGTCACCTTGAATTTTGGTTACTTTTTCTTTGAGCAGCTTAATATTTTCCTTAAGCTTGGGATCTGTGCGATAGGTAGGTATATAGTAAACCTCAGAACAGATCTCAGAAAGAAAATTGGCTTCCTCTTCCCCTTCCTCGTTCTCTGCTATTATAGCAATAGCCTTGTTCCTGTAAAGGGGACCATCGCAGGTGGCACAGTAGCCTATTCCCTTACCCAGGTATTCCTTCTCACCTTCAAAATAATTTGCTTTTCCATGTCCTATAGCAATAATAATTGCCTGAGCCTCATAAAACTCATTCCCTGCGTTTATTGAGAAATACCCGCCCATATCCAAAATATTAAATGCCTTCTCTTTTTTTATATCTATGCCCATAGAAACCGCATGTTCCTTGAAGCTTGCTATGAGCTCACTGCCGCTTATTCCCTTCAAACCCAGGTAATTGTCAATCTGAGGAGCTTTCATGAGGCCGGTGACCTTCTCATTGCCGCCAAGCAGTATAAAGCTTTTGTTTCTTATTTTAAGATTCAAGGATGCGGAAATGGCCGCAGGGCCTCCGCCTATTATAGCAACATCCATCATTTGTTCATCATTCCTTTATTATAAATTGAAAAGCGATTTTCCGCTTACTATAAGTACTATTTCCAAAGTCATCATTCCTATAAATATCAGAAGGCTTACCAACAGAGGCCAAGATAGCTTGATACTTCCCAACATGCCGAAAACCCCGGTATCCGGCCTCTTG
Organism: Clostridia bacterium; assembly: GCA_035628995.1. Lineage (NCBI taxonomy): Bacteria > Bacillati > Bacillota > Clostridia > Clostridia bacterium. Next base: position 111,128 of record DASPIR010000010.1, read on the forward strand.
GCAGCTGTCTCAGGGTGCCGGTCGCTTATAGCCTTCAGGCATATAATCATTATAGTACCCGCAAAGGGCAGAATAATTCCAAAAAGAATTGCTGCTCCTATTAGGGATTGCGTTGTCATACCCTCTTGGACTTGTGCAATATCAATGTTTTTATAAAAGGGCAGGCTCATTATCACATAGCCCCAGGTAACTGATATGGCGTTATTTATAAAATGTCCAATAATCCCTGCAAATATTGAGTTGGTCTTGTAAACCACAAAGCCAAGTACAATGCCAAGGAAGAAAGGTGCCAATATGTTCTGAATGTTAAGATGCAATATTGAAAAAAGTAGTGCCGTCACTATTATATTAGGCCACATCCCAAGCTTCTCATAGGCTCTAAGTATAAACCCACGGAACAATAGCTCCTCACAAATGCCCGCCGAGCCCGCTATTACGAAAAGCAGCACCAGGTATTCCGCGGGATCTGTTGCAAAGGGGATATCCGGCACAATTAAATTTCCAAGCATGCTTATGAGTATTTCACCCAGCAGATTGATGAAAACCGCTACAAAATACGCTGCAATAAAAGTAACTACAACCAGCAGTACATCAACAAGACTCAACCTATTGAACCTAAGCTCGGTTTTCAGCGACGCTCCCTTGACTTTTACATATATGACTGTAGGCAGCGCAATCAACAGGAACTCTGTAATGAGTATTCCATAATGGAAGTCCCAATTCTGCGCCACATATCCTATAGTCACGAACAAAATCATTATAGTCATGTATAAGAAATTGGCTCCGAAAAAGGATATTTTTCCTGAGTTTTCTAATTCCAAATTCAAATCCCCTTCACATATCTTGGATTATTTACTATGGCTCTAGGCCTGTACGGGCGATTCATGAATCGCCCCTACCACGGAACGGTGAGGGCACCGTTCCCTACACCTCGAAACCCCGTAACCCCGAAACCTCATACCTACTGCCTATATATTATACTTTCATTTCTTGTCAAAGGTTCCTCAACCACCATATGCTCTATGCTCAGCGGCCCTCCGTCGACCGTAGGCATAACTCCCTTGATCGCCTCAAATTCAGTCATTGTATCAGCTATGGAATTAATGGTCATAGATTCTCCTGCAGCCCCGCCCCAGTGTTTTGTGTGCATTTCTTCAGAAAAATCAACCTTCAGAAGGTCACCTTCCAGCTTTACATATTCAACCTTAACTTCTTCCGGTATAGTTCTATACAAATTTTCAGAGCTAGGTCCCTTTATAAGCTCCTCAAGTGCTATTTTGTATAACTCGTCATCTTTAATATCCTTCTTTAGAAAAACAGTTCTTTTCTCAGGTACCATATACATAGCCTGGGAATCTGCAAAATAGAGAGTTATTTCCTTTTCAGACATATCCCCAGTGTTGAAATCTATAAACTCCATGAAGCCATAGGGCTCTCCGCTAGGAGCAATAAGCTCCTGACCTTCAACAAGTATCCTCACTTTCTTCAGCTCACTAAACTGAAGCATAGTATCTACCACCGAAGACACCACAGCTGCGACCTGAAGACTGCCGGAAAACACATTGAACTCCTTTGAAAAATCAACAGTCAAATTCTCGTTCTCGACCCTTGCATCCAATATCTTTGTATCCTTATTGATACTTGTTTCGAATTTGCTGCTGTCAGAAGGACCCTTCAGCAGCTCCTTCAGGGTATTCACATATTTGCTTTTAACATCCTCGAACTTTATTTCCCTGTTCTCTATCCCAAGGCCAGTATTACCTTTGGCAGCAAAATAAAGCTTAAAGTTTCCGGATTTCACTGGATCCTTTGTAAAACATCCTGAGGTAAATAGCATGATAAAAGCAAGCAACAGGCATAACCTTTTCATTGTAAAACCTCCTCGTGCTTTTTAGCACAGCAAACTTTTAACTATTAAAGTGCCAAAAACGCACTTCTTTAATGCTGTGCCTCTACAGGGTTAGAATCTCTAACTGTTAAGAGGCACCTGATAATTTAATTGGCTTTGGCTTTGGCAAATCTCAGTATCAGCAGGCTGCCAACCAATATTGCCGCCATCTCTGCCATATACAGATAGGATATGCTGAAAGCCATATCGGTAAAAAACGCCTCTGGAAAAATATTAATCAGCCTGTCCGCAGCCGGATCCAGCAGCCATAAGTCATTGGTAAAGAAAATCTCGTGAAAAATCGTGAAATACTTATAAAAATCAATATTCATCAATGCAACAAGTATAAGCACCGGTGCAGTTCCTGCTATAGCCACGGCAATACCATATTTAGCAAGCCTTCGCAGCTGACCTGCATGGTTCCTCCTCCAGAACAAAAACAACATAAAGCCTACTATATAGAAAAATGAAAGATTTCGAAGAAATTGCCCTTTCACAAAAAGCCCCTTAACATCCACCATATGCTGCTTATCCCTCTCACTGAAAAATTCTTCAGCGCCCTTAGTGAACTCAGCCTTAAATTCCAAGTCAGCCCTTTTATCCTCAAGGTACAGCAGCAGCTGCTCTGTTGAAAGCATAAGGTTCTCAATACTCATGCCTATTTGCTCAGGAACATTATACTTAATGTACTCCGTTCTGTAGTAATCCCTGTCATATGCAACCACCTGCACATCTGTTAGAACTAGCATAATCGGCATCAATACAATGAACAATGCTACAAAAATCACACTTATTTTTTTCATTAGCTTATCCCCCAATAAAGTACTATCATCTATATTACCAGAAAATCGCTAAAAAATCACTGCATGCTGCTATCCTTTTTTTCATATAGTATGTCCTTCCCTGCATAAGCTATTGCACTCATTGCCAGAACCTCGGAAGAATCCACATAGCTGCTGCATATGCCGAATCTGCTGACTGCCAGTGGAAGCTCGGTGCAGCCCAGCACTATCACTTCAGCTCCACGGTGCTTCAAAGCCGATACAACATCTATTACATTAGCAGGATCAATATCCCCTCTACCCTTTTTGATGTCATATATCAGTGCTGTAATATGTTCCTGCTCCGACCGCTCCGGTATGACAATCTCCATTCCTGACTTTTCAAATACCTTTGTATATATTCCTGATTTGCAAGTGCCTTCAGTGGCTAGCAAGCCTATACGTCTTGCGGATGGACAACTGCTTTTTATATATTTAGCCGTCTCCTCCACCATATTTATCATGGGAATCCTGACAAACTTAATAATTTCATCATAATAATAGTGGGCAGTATTGCATGCCATTATTAGCACATCTGCCCCCATCATTTCAAGCTTTAACGCAGACCTTACAAGCTCAAAGATGGGATTAGCCCCATTGTTCAATATGGATTCCGTCCGGTCCGGTATATTTGTATTATTATCAATTATCATTGGAATATGTTCATTATCACTGTTAGCTTTTGTAAGTACAACAATTCGCTCAAACAGTCTGGCGGCAGCCAAAGGACCCATTCCGCCAACTATTCCAATGGTCCTCATATATCCACTCTCCGTTATTATTTAATTATCTCAATATACTTCTTAAGCGTATCTCTCCCATTTCCATCTCTTCCTTCCGCAGCATCACATGCAACCATGGAATTAAGCACAGCCTCTTCAGTAGCTTCTGCGGCGGCTCTGAACAACAGATTTATTTTCTCTTCATTTATCAGCTTAATATCAATAATATCCCGCTCTTCGTAGTGATTTATTCTGTTTGCAGTACTGAAGGATACTACAACATCGCCACTTCCGTTGCCTAAAAACGAGCCCAGTCTGGACAAACCCACTGCCGCTCTTTTTGATACTCTTTTAAGCTGCCTGTCAGACAAGGGTACATCAGTTGCAATAATTACAATTACCGAGCCTTTGTCCTCTTCCTTTGCCAACCCCTTTCTCCAAATAGTATTCCCTGCCTTCACGCCGTCCAGCATCAGGTCTTCCTTTACACCAAAATTTGATAGCACCAGAACTCCTATAGTATAACCCTTATCATCCAGCTTAATCATTCTGGAGGATGAGCCTATGCCGCCTTTAAGTCCAAAGCAGGACATTCCTGTGCCGGCACCCACTGCGCCTTCCTCAAAGTATTGACTTGCACTTCTAAGGCTTTCAAATACGTGTCTCTTCTTAACGTGCAGTCCTCTTATGTCATTCAGGTAACCGTCATTGCATTCACACACTATTGGGTTTACCGTTCCTGTGCTTATCCCTATATCTTCATTCTGCTCCAACATGTATTCCACAAGTGCTTCATAAGCCGTTCCGACGCTAAGTGTATTTGTTAGCACAATAGGGGTCTCGATATTACCGAGCTCCTCAATCTGAAGTGTTCCAGCAGTTTTTCCAAAACCGTTTATCACGTGACATGCGGCAACTACCTTCTCCTTGAACAGGTTTCCACTGTGAGGCAGTATTGCAGTGACTCCTGTCCTTATACCCTCTTCAATTATTGTGGAATGCCCCACCAGTACTCCATCCACATCAGTGATGGTATTGTTTTTCCCCGGTGCCAGCTGACCAATGCTGATGCCGTATTCTCTTATACTGTTCTTCTTCATACGCTACCTTCCTTTTTGCCAGTTTCCCATTTATTACAATAATTATATCAAATTGGGTCATTACCTAACAGTGCTTCTGTATTCCAACCTTCAGACGGTGTTTTCAAAATTTGTCCTATTTGCCATAACATTGTTCAATTTAGCTTATTTTTTATTTGTTTCAAATATGCATTGCAGTTGTATTCCAAAATTGGAAAGATGTTTAGGTTCCATATGCGAGACAAAGCCGTTTCTTAAATAATATTAAAGACAATTAAGGAAATAATAAAGCTAAAGAGGTGATTTTTTTGAATATTTTAAAGCATTTATATAGATTTTTTGTTCCAGCGCTTATTATATTATCTCTATTGAACTTTACAGCATGCTCCCCGCAAAAGAAACCTGAAGTTGCGCAGACGAAGGCTGAAGAAGAAAAGCCTCCCGGAGAATTGGATAAGTTGAAGGGCAGCATTGAAAAAGTGGAAAAAGCTCTTGAAACAATACATGAAGAGAGTAAAAAACCAATGTTCATTCAGCAGGAAAAAATCGAAAAGCAAGCCTCCGGAGGAGGTAAGCAGAAGGAGGGTGGACAGTCGGGTGGCCAAGGTGGTGGCGGCAGCAGTGGCGGCGGCAGCAGTAGCGGAGGCAGTGGCGGAGGCGGCGGCGGGCAAGGACAGCAGCAACAGGCACAAGCTACAAAGCTCCCCCCCGAACAGATAAAGCTAAAACTGGAACAGGAAAAATACAAGAAATTCGAAAAAATCAAGAAAGATGTATTGGGGTTGCATAGTGCTTGGAACAGCTATGAAGCGAAGGCCATTTCTGATTTTGCAATGCAAACTGCAATTAATGATTTTGAATCCGCACTAAATAATCTCACAAAAACAGTGGATACCCAGGATGTATACCTGAGCTTATTGGAAGTTAACCAACTGTATAAATATCTTCCTGATTTCTACATGCTATACGAGTCCAAGGTTCCTCCCGATCTTGACAGACTTCGGTTTGCAGTAAAAAAAATCCAGCTGTTAAGCGAAAAAAAGGACTTTACTGGTGCGAATGATGTACTCCAGTACTTTGAGAACATTTGGATGGCTGCAAGGCCAAAGCTGAAAAGTGACAATGCAGAAATCGTCAGCAAATTTGAGTTCGCATTTGCAGATCTGAAAAATGCTGTGATCGTAAAAAATGGAATGATTGTTGAAGCTAAATCAGAAGTTCTATTGAAGCTTGTTGATGAGATCGAAAAAAAAGCTGAGAAATCCGGCAAATAGCAGGGTATAGCATCAAATTATAAGAACCCCATTGGAATCTTGGGGTTCTTATAATTTGATGCATAATGTGATATAATTCAAAGAGTCATTTATACGTTATATATATAAAATTTTGTATGCGAGGTAATTTATGAAAGCACTCAAAAGTATACTTCCTCTGATAAATTTGATGCCGGAGAGCTTTATACGTCTTTTGGGCAGGGCTGCTGCCAATTATGTGCTGTCTAAATATGTGGATCTGGAGATCCATGGGAAGAAAACTTTGATTGAAAGGGAAAACAAACCTACAATATTTATCTCAAATCATCTAAGCAATGTAGATGGTGTTGTGCTGAACAGCCTGCTGAAGAACAACTCTGCAGCTTTTATGGCGGGAGTTAAGCTTGAAGATAATCCTTTTACATCATTTTTCCTTAAGACTATAAACCACATACCAATAACTCCCGGAAGTCCTGACAAAAGTGCAATCAAATCCGCCATTAATTACCTGAAAACAGGCGGCTCGATAGTCATATTCCCCGAAGGCACACGCAGTAGGACAGGCTCACTTATAAATGTCAAAAAGGGGTTCATTCTATTGGTAAAGCTGGCAAATGTACCTGTAGTGCCCATAGCTCTTGAAGGCACGGAAATAGTTCTTCCTATTAATGATAATGACATGGGAGGCGAGAAGCTTCATAAGTCAAAGGTAAACGTAAGGATCGGCGAACCTTTTACACTACCTCCAAAGGAAGAATGCCCGGCTGACACGGACTGGGAAAAAATGTGCGCTGACTTCGCAATGAGAAAGATAGCAGAAATGCTTGAGCCGAAGTACCAAGGGATATACAGCTAGGTTTAAGAATCTGGGTCGGGCTTTTAAGCCATTAGGTACGGATACCACTGAACACACGGGAACCCACGGAATCACACGGAAGGTAATATGTCAACCCGCCGTGGCTTCAGTGAAATTCAGTGTCTTCAGTGGTTTTCGTTCCTGACCTTCGACATACGAAGGGGCGACCATTGGTCGCCCCTTCATTTTTAAATAAATAAATTTACGTTTGCCCCGTCTGCTTCTCCTAGATATGTAGCCACTCCTGCGTATTCCACTCCATCTATTATCTCTTCCGGCTTAATACCCATCACATCCATTGACATTGTACAAGCGATGAACTTCACGCCCATATCCTGTGCGCTTCTTATGAGATCAGGCAGGCTGCTGACTCTCTTCTTTTTCATAATGTCCTTCATCATAGCTGTGCCCATCCCGCCCATATTCATTTTAGAGAGACTAAGCTTTTCAGCCCCCCTGGGCATCATCCATCCGAACATTGATTCCATAAAGGATTTTCTTACATTGATTTTCTGCGCCCTTCTCAGTATATTAAGACCCCAAAAGGTAAAAAACATTGTAACCTCGTCCCCCATAGCGGCAGCCCCATTAGCTATAATAAGGCCTGCCATGGCTTTGTCCAAATCTCCGCTGAACATTATCATCGTCTTACTGCTCATAACAACACCTTATCCTTTCCTAATTACTGCTTTGGTTGTTCCATCTTCTTCGACCAGGCTTACCAATTCATTGCCGGTCTTTCTGCACCAGGCTTCGATGTCTTTCTTGAAACCGTTGTCTGTTACCTCTATAGTTATCATATCCCCACTGTCAGATGCCTTAGCTACCTTGAAAAGCTCCACTACAGGTCCAGGACATTGAAGTCCCCTTGCGTTAATATACTTATCTGCCATTTTATCTTTCCCCCCTATTCCAACTTGTATGGATAAGCACAGGTTCCGCCTTCCAATACCTTCATATTTGTAAAACCCAGTTTTTTAAGCTTGAGATATGCCAGGAAAGCTCTCTTGCCAACCTTGCATACCAGTATTATTGTCTCTTTGCTTTTATCCAGCTCATCCGCTCTCGCTTCAAGCTCATTCATAGGTATATTTTTTGTACCTGGTATTGCGGATATGAAAAATTCCGCCTCTTCTCTCACATCAATGACGTTGATGCTTCCATCTTCCAGCTTGCCCGACAGTTCTTCAGCCTTCACTACTTCTATTTTGCCTTCCAGCTTGTTTAACATGACATTAGCCGCGAGAATTGTTGAACTCATTGCCATTGAAAAAGGCGGTGCATAGGCAAGGTCCAACTTAGCCAGATCCTCAACCCTTGCTCCAAGAGTTATTGCAGTTGCAATTATATCTATAGGTTTGTCAGCCGCGCCTTCTCCTACTACCTGTGCCCCAAGCACCTTATGGGTCCTCTTTTCTACAATAAGCTTTGTAATTATCTGTTTATACCCCGGGAAATAATGCGCTCTGTCATTTGCAGGAACCAATATGGTTTCAATCTCGTAGCCTTCCTTTATAGCATCTCTTTCAGAAAGTCCAGTCTTTGCCGCATTCACCTCAAAAAGCCTTACTATTGTAGTTCCAAGTACTCCCTCCAGGCTTTCCTTCAGTACATTCTCCTGATTTTCCAGCACAGCATTGTGTCCGGCGATTCTTCCTGTTTTGTTTGCTGTAGATCCCATAGGATACCATGCGGGCTTCCTGGTAATCAGGTTCATATTCTCAGCACAGTCTCCTGCCGCATATATGTCCTTTATATTTGTTTCCATATACTCATTCACTTTGATAGCCTTGGTCACACCCATTTCAATGCCTGCTTCGGCAGCAATACCTGTATTGGGTCTCACTCCGATAGATAGTATTACAAGGTCAGCTTCAATATCCGCTGCTGAGGTTTTTACAATAGTCACCCTTCCATCAGCACCTTCAAAGCCGGTGACCTTTTGACCGGTCAATATTTTAACTCCCTTGCTTACCATATGGTTTTGGGCATATAGTGCAATTTCCTCATCAAAGGGTGGAAGTATATGCGGCACAAGCTCCACTATAGTGACGTCCAGTCCCCTATGCTTAAGATTTTCAGCCGCCTCCAGCCCTATAAAGCCTCCACCTACCACTACTGCCTTTTTTGCTGCACCGGAATCCAGCAGCTCCCTTATCGCAAATGCATCTGCTACGCTTCTAAGTGTAAATATATTCCTTAGGTTAACGTTTTCAAGTGGTGGGACAATTGGTGAGGCCCCTGTAGCTATAATCAGCTTATCATAAGGAAATTCGCTTATCTTTCCGCTTCTCAAATCCTCGACTATTACTTTCTTTTCAGAAGCATTTATCTTCTTTACTTCATGCTCTATGAATATGTCAATATCCTGCTCCTTTTTGAAGTCCTCCACTGTCCTTACCAGAAGCTCCTGCTTTTCCTTGATAATCCCGCCTATGTAATAAGGCAGACCGCAACCGGCATATGATATATATCTTTCCTTGGTAAAAACCTTCACATCATAGTCCGGATTATCCCTTTGAGCTTTTGAAGCAGCCTTTGTCCCTGCTGCAACTGCACCTATAACAACCAGTTTTTGTTTTTCCATAAATGACCTCCAAAAAAATTAATCAAATAATGCGTTAATGATCTTCTTCACATCTTCATTTACTACGCTGTACGTTACCTCCAGCCCGTTTCTCTCACCTTTTATAATGCCCTTTGCCCTCAATATGCTCAGATGCTGCGATACTGTTGACTGCGGAAGCTCCAGGCATTCCTGCATGTGCGATACGTTGCACTCTTTATTGAGAAGTCCCTTTATAATGCAAAGCCTCACGGGATGGGCAATAGCCTTTAATATTTCTGCCGTACCCTCATATTTTTTTGTATCTTCCATTGAACATGTCTCACTCCTTATATTAATATATTCTAATATTAAGATATTGTGATATAGTTGTCAAGGAGGTAAAAGAAAAAACGCTGGTCACCCAGCGTTTTTTATGCGAATAACGAACTATATAACAGCTTCAGCGTGAGTACCAGTGCTATTGCCACAAATATTGGCTTAATTACCTTTGCACCGTTCTTTATAGCTATTTTACTTCCTAACCTAGCTCCCACTATCATTGAAAGAGCCATTGGTATTCCTACCATGTAGAGTATCTTTCCATTTAACGCAAACATCACAAGTGATGTGATGTTGCTCACAGAATTCAACACTTTGCTGTTACCGGCAGCTATTGTGAAATCAAAGCCGTAAACACTTATAAAAAGGAATATCAGGAAAGAGCCTGTCCCAGGTCCAAAGAAGCCATCATAAAACCCAAGGCCAAACGCAAATATGCAACCCTGTATGATGTTTTTCCTTGTGAGTTCAATAAATTTATACTCACTTCCAAAGTCCTTCTTAACAATTGTGTATATTGCAGTCGCAAAAATAAGTACTAATATTATTATCTGAAGAAACTTCTGGTCAATTTTCAGTGCAGTGAGCACTCCCATCACCGAGCCCACCAGAGTACATGGCACTGTATATTTCATAAGTGGAACAAATACCTTTTTTAAGCGTGTAAAAGTAAATGCGCTTGTGAAGGCTCCAAAGGAGCTTGCAAATTTGTTGGTGCCTAGAGCAAAATGAGGCGGCACTCCAGCTGCAAGTATAGCTGGAAGGCTTATAAGACCTCCCCCTCCGGCAATAGCATCTACTGTAGCTGCTGCAAAGCCTGCAATGCATATAAATATAACGTTGGCTAGATTTATTTCAAAATTCATATATATCTCCTGTGTTTCTTATAAGTCTTGGCTCGTGCTTCGTGCCACGTGCCTTCAGAAAAGTCTTCGTAGACTTATCCCAAGTACGCGCAACTCGAAACGCGTAACGCGTAACTATACCCGAAAGGAATACCCCAGGCAGCCCCTACTGGCTTGCGCCGCTGAAAAGAGGCGGTATAACCTGCATCTTCCTGGATACGACTCCCGGAAGCATTATGGAATTCTTACCGTGCTTTCCTTCAAAGGCCTTTGATATAAGCTCAGTATTGTTACCCGTAAATAACAGCTCTGTCCTTTCATTGGTAATGTCCGTAAGCATGAATAACACCATATCCAAGTCCTTATCCTTGTAGACCTTGTTCATGAATTCCAGTATCCTGTCCTTAACCTCCAGCAGCTCATTGCTGTCCATGGAATTCACCTGCCCGACTCCTATCTCAAATTCTCCCATCTTAAACTGCTTGAAATCTTGATAAAAAAGCTCTTCGGCGCTTTTCTCAACAAGGTTGGAGCCTGCTCTAAACATTGCAATTGCGAACTCCTCCATGTCCAGTCCTGCTATTGAAGCAAGGCTTTCCGCTGCCGCTTTGTCCATATCTGTGCAGGTAGGGGATTTAAAGGCAAGAGTATCTGACAATATTGCAGCGCAAAGTATTCCTGCTATCTGCCTGCTTATTTCTATATTGTTCTCCCTGTATATATTGCGAATTATTGTCGCAGTACAGCCCAAGGGCTGGTTTCTGAAATATACCGGTCCAATGGTCTCTATATCCCCAATTCTGTGGTGGTCGATTATCTCAAGTATTTCAGCTTCTTCAAGGCCCTCCACGGCTTGGGAACGCTCATTGTGATCCACGAGAATAACCTGCTTGCGCTGTGAATTAATAAGTGATGCTCTAGAAAGCATTCCAACCATATTGTTCTCATCATCTACCACAGGGAAATTTCTAAATCTCTTCTTTACCATGATTTCTCTTATATCATCCACATAATCATTTATATTAAATGTCACTAGTTCTTCCGATTTCATGAACTGCCTTATAGGTATGCTTTGGTTTATCAGCCTCGCAACTGCATAAGTGTCATGGGGTGAAATCACTATTGCACAATTATTGGACTCGGCAAGCTTCTTTATAGAGCTTGCCACAGGTATGCCCCCCGTGACCACAATGCACTGTGCCCCCATCTCAATAGCACAGAGCTGAGTCTCATATCTATTTCCTACAATTACAATATCCTTGGGGTGTATATAGCCTTCCATTACATCCGGATTCATCGCACCAATGAGCACATGCCCGTTATATATCGAGTCATTTATGTCCCCGACCAATATTTCACCCTCCAGCACTTCGATTATATTTCTATATGGCGTCCTGGCTTGGGATAAAATATCATTGTCATATATATCCATGAAGGAATGCGCTATATCATCAACCGCAATAATACCATCCAACGTACTGTTGTTATGGGAAATTGGCAAAGTTGTTATACCCCAGTTTTTCATTATTTCCCACGCTTTTTTCAGGGATATTTCCGGTTCTACAAGCTTTACTCCCCTAATATTTATATCCTTCACCTGTGTCCTTACATCATTTATCAGTTTCGGCTCCTCAACCTTGAAATAGTTCAGGACAAAAAGCGTTTCGCTGTTTATCTCCCCTATCCTCTTGGAAAAGTATGCATTGCTGGAAGTCATTAAGTTTTTAAGGGTGGCATAGGCTATGGATGAACATATTGAATCGGTGTCGGGATTCTTGTGTCCTATTACTGATATCTCTTTATTCACGCATGTTCCTCCTTAAGCATGGTCTCTACCTTTTCTGTACAGTAGTCAATAAAGCTTTCAAAGTCCTCCCGTACGATAGTCCTGCTTTTTTCTATTATATCGCTGCATCTTGATATATCAATCTTTATACCATGTTTAACCTGCATTTGAGCATTATATCTGTTTGCAAGGGCAAGACTGCTTAATTCCTGAAGCTCCATAAATTCGGTAAACTTGCTGAAGCAATCAGCAGCAGATCTTTCTTTTAAGCCAAAGTATTTGTCTATCCTGGTTGAGAGTTCATTTATCAAATAGTTATCGGTCAAACCCTTATGTAATATACTCACCAGTTCATTTTCCGAGTCTGCAATATTCATCTCAATGCCCATTTCTATGAAATTATGTGCTTTCCAGAGTCCGAACTTATCAGGGATATTGCAGGCAGAAATAACTTCCTTCTCTATTTCCACTGCTTTTTGGAAGCAGTAGCCCTTATATCCGCTGCCATACTCCTCATCTCCATAGAAATCAAGACCCTTGGGGTTTACGGTATGAGTAACCGCAGCCCTTGCGAAATCAAGGTACTCTTCTGAGTGATCTCTGAAACGCTCATACAGTCCCCACCCTGCATTATGGGTTTGGTCATATGTAAGACTGCACTTTATCACAGTATCCGGAAAAACAGATCCCAGAACAGTAAGATTGTTCACATAACCCAATACTCTTCTGCTGAACCAAATGTGTGTTATTGGAAACATGGTATCACATCTCTCATTTCTTTATTAAATAGCAATATATCTATATATTAATATATTCTTGCTATTTAATAAAGAAAAACATCCAATTTGCATTGGATGTTTTGCCTCTATGTAAATTTTTATGCAGACTTAGTCATTTTGTTGGCAACCATTTTGTATATTTCACCTGTCACTATCGGTATAAGGCTTAGCAGCAATATTATTATCCAATCCTTCATACCCAGAGGATAGGTCTTAAAAATGGGCTGCAGGAACGGAATATACAGAACCACCAACATAAGCACAAGAGATGTCAAGGTAGCCCATACCAGCGACCTATTGGTGAATATCCCGAGTTTAATCAGCGGGTATCGCTCAGACCTGCATGCATAGGCCATTACCAGCTCAACTATTACAAGTGTGGTAAACGCTACGGTTCTTGCCATTCCTAAATCCTGATTGTAATTACTTAAAGCCCACCGAAACGCTATAAGAACAGCTGCTGTCTGTGCTATACTAAGCACTGCTATTAATGATGCCAGGCTCTTGTTCAAAATGGGTTCCTTTGCGGCTCTAGGCTTTCTGCTCATTATATCAGGCTCTCCTTTTTCTGTACCGAGGGCAAGAGCCGGGAAGCTGTCTGAAACAAGGTTAAGCCATAAGAGCTGTATTGGTATCAGAGGTATTGGCATATTCATCAGTATACTGATGAATATAATGAGTATCTCTGCTATATTGCAGGAGAGCAGGAAAAATACGAACTTTCTTATATTGCTGTAGATTATTCTGCCTTCCTCGACTGCTGACACTATTGATGCAAAATTATCATCCACTAGTATTATATCTGCCGTACCCTTTGCGACGTCAGTACCGGTTATACCCATTGACACACCAATATCTGCTTTCTTTAAAGCCATTGCATCGTTGACTCCGTCACCGGTCATTGCAGCTATATGACCTTTTCTTTTGAGCATCTCTACAATCCTTACCTTATGATCAGGTGAAACCCTTGCATAGACGCTGGTAGTCTCAACTCTGCCATAAAGCTCCTCATCGGACAGCTTATCCAATTCTGAGCCTGTAAGTACGCCGGAATTCTCAACCATAAGCCCCAGGTCCCTGGCAATTGCCACAGCAGTATCCCTGTGGTCTCCAGTAATCATAACCGGCTTTATTCCCGCTGCCTTGCAGGTCTTTATTGCCTCAAAGGCTTCTCCCCTGGCCGGGTCTATCATTCCCATAAGGCCAACAAATATCAGGTCGTTTTCTATACTTTCAGAGTTTATTGCTTGTGGAAGCTTATCATATTCCCTATATGTAAAAGCCAGTACTCGGAGCGCTTCTCCGGCAAACTCACTGTTTACCTTGGCTATTTCCTGTCTCAGAGCTTCAGTAAGGGTCACAATACTGCCGTTCTGGTATATCTTTGTGCACTTGTTCAATATTATGTCGGGAGCACCCTTTGTAAAGGATACTATCTTATCAGCAATAAAATTCTTGTGGAAGGTAGTCATCATTTTTCTCTCGGAATCAAAAGGAATCTCTTCAACCCTATCGAAATCCTCGTTCATCTTAACCTTTTCATATCCTGACTTTGCACCCGCTACAACAAGGGCGCCCTCAGTAGGATCACCGATTATTCCCCAGAGGTTTTCCTCCACATTCTTCTTTTCAAGTGTGGAGTCATTGCACAACACCCCTGCCGAAAGCAGGAGCTTAAGTCCAGGCTCCTTCTCAATATCTGCCTTTGAATCTCCAATTGTATACTCTCCCGTTGGGTTATATCCCTGTCCTGAGACCTTGTAAACTTTTCCACCGGTAAAAGTTCTTACAACTGTCATCTCATTCTGAGTGAGAGTGCCGGTTTTGTCTGAGCATATTACTGTTACGCAGCCGAGGGTTTCAACTGCAAGCAGCTTTCTTACAATGGCATTTCTCTGCACCATTCTTTTCATTCCCAGTGCCAACACAATAGTAACAACAGCCGGAAGTCCTTCCGGTATTGCTGCAACAGCAAGGCTTATGGATACCAGGAACATTTCCAGGAGGTCGCCTCCTTTGATGAATCCTATTGCAAATACCATTGCACATATTATCAGGCAGGCAGTTCCCAACCATTTTCCCAATTCATTAAGCTTCAGCTGCAAAGGAGTCGTTTCATCCTCAAAAGCTTGGATTGCTTCAGCGATTCTGCCAATTTCAGTATTTATTCCAGTACCGACAACGATACCCTTTCCTCTTCCGTAGGTCACTATAGTGCTCATGTAAGCCATGTTCAGTCTGTCTCCTAATGGCATCTCCGTATCAAAGGCCTTGCGTGCATCTTTGTCTGAAGGCACAGATTCACCCGTAAGGGAAGCTTCCTCCACCTTAAGGTTCGCACTTTCAAAAAGCCGCAAGTCCGCAGGTATGCTGTCTCCCGCCTCAATCAGCACTACATCTCCGGGCACCAGATTCTTAGCTTGGATTATCTCTATATGACCATCCCTGCAGACCCTGGCATTCGGAGCGGACATTTTCTTTAGCGCATCCATTGCTTTTTCCGCTTTGCCCTCCTGTACAACACCCAGGACTGCATTTACTATGACTATAGCTATAATTACTATAGCGTCTGATACTTCTCCTACCAGGCCTGACACTATACTAGCGATAATAAGTATTATTACAAGGAAATCTTTAAGCTGCTTGACAATTTTAACCCACAGGGGTTCCTTTTCCTTCTCCTTAAGCTCATTATGCCCGTACTTATCAAGTCTTTTGGCGACCTCATCCTTGCTCAAGCCTTTCTTGACCTCCACAGAAAGCTCCTCTGACACAGACTGTATACCTTTGTTGTACCAATCCAGATTCAAACGATCCCCTCCTTAATATATATAATGTTACATTGAAATCGGTAAATTATTACATTTATTATACAAAATAATATAATAAAAAGACCCTCAATACAATGGTAACCATCGCATCAAAGGTCTTGCTTGGCTTTGCTAGAAAGTCCCAATGAAACCAAGCCGTTAGGCTGTGTTGTTGACTTCATTGACTCATTAGAGCAGCTACTCCCCTCTAATAGATTAATAAATCTGTTATGAGAGATATAATTTATTATATAAAGTATATTCTTGTCGAATATAATTGTCAATATCGCTTATCTACTAATAAACGGTTCTATTACTTACTCAGGATATCATCATCTGCCCTGTATTAGATTCCAATTCCCAGCAGCAGGGCAGAACATCAAGGAAGTGGATTTTAACATTTTGAACAATTATTATTCTGTTATATTAAATTCCACTAGTTCCACACCGCTGTTTCTTTCCATAACTGTTCTTATTGACCACTCATTTTGGAACAGCAGCACAGGATTATCATACTGATCTGTTGCTATAAGTGTATCAGTAGTAATTCTGAAGGTCCTTGGATTGAAACCAGCACTCTTTACCCATCTGATATATTTATAAGGCAGGTGGTCAATACTTATATCCACGCCATATTCATGCTTCAATCTGTATTCCAGTACCTCCAGCTGGAGTACCCCCACAACGCCTATTATAAACTCCTGAGCTATGGAATCCTTCTGCTGGAATATCTGAATGGCACCTTCCTCAGAAATCTGATCTATCCCCTTCATAAACTGTTTTCGCTTCAAGGAATTCTTGGTATATACCCTTGCAAAATGCTCCGGTGAAAATACCGGTATACCTTCAAACTTAAAGGTACTTCCCTCGCATAAGGTATCCCCTATTTTGAATATTCCCGGATCAAATACCCCAATTATATCTCCTGCATAAGCCTCTTCGACTATTTCCCTGTCCTGAGCCAGGAACTGCTGCGGCTGCGACAGCTTTATCACCTTACCGGCCTGCACATGGTTTACTTCCATACCTTTTGTGAATTTGCCGGAGCAGATTCTCAGGAATGCTATCCTATCCCTGTGTGTAGGATTCATGTTGGCCTGTATTTTGAATATGAATCCTGAAAACTTGTCACTATCCGCATCTATTTCACCAATATCCGCATTTCTAGAAAGGGGTGGTGTTGTCAATCCTAGAAACTCCTCCAAAAATACCTGCACACCGAAATTAGTCATGGCACTGCCAAAAAACACAGGTGTCAGTTCGCCCTTCAGAACTTTCCTCTTGCTGAACTCATCCCCTGCCATATCCAGGAGCATTATATCGTCTACCAGCTTTTTATGAGCCTCTTCTCCCAGAAGGTCCAGGAATATCGGATCATCAACATTCCTCTTAGAGGATGCTACTGCGCTTTGTCCATGGTCTCCGCTGTCAAAAAGTTCTATTTGAGACAGCTTTCTATTATAGATGCCCAAGAAGCTCCCGCCTACCCTTATAGGCCAATTCATAGGGTAGGACTGAATTCCAAGCACCTTTTCAATTTCCTCAACCAGTTCAAAGGGATCTTTACCTGCTCTGTCCATCTTATTAATAAAGGTAAAAATGGGTATACCCCTCATTTTGCAAACATGGAACAGTTTCTTGGTCTGTTCCTCAACACCCTTTGCAGAGTCAATTATCATAACTGCACTATCTGCCGCCATAAGAGTCCTATATGTGTCTTCGCTGAAGTCTTGATGTCCAGGCGTATCAAGTATGTTGATGCAGTAATCATTGTACTCAAACTGCATTACACTGGAGGTAACTGAAATACCCCTCTGCTTCTCAATTTCCATCCAGTCAGACACTGCATGCTTCTGTGCTTTCCTGGCTTTTACAGAACCTGCAAGTCGAATAGCGCCCCCGTATAACAGGAGCTTTTCAGTTAGTGTGGTCTTCCCTGCATCAGGGTGCGATATTATGGCAAAGGTTCTTCGCCTTTTTATTTCCTTTAAAACTTCCTGCTCTACAACTGACATCTAATTACTCCTTAATAATATATTATATGAACATACTAAATTCTACACGAAAAAAAGACTGTATGTCAATTTAATAATAAAAAGCATGCTTAGCAACACAAAATTGTATTGATAAGCATGTCATTATACCTATACCATATTAGTAAATAGGGGTGCAGTAATCCATATATTTTGGATTTCTACCCGCAGTAATTTCAAAGAATAGTTCCTTCAGCTTTTTGCAAACCTCCCCTTGCTTTCCTGTACCTATTATTCTCCTATCCACTTCAACTATTGATAGTACCTCCATTGCTGTCCCACTGAAAAAAGCCTCCTGTGCAGAATAAAGCTCAGTCCTTGAAATGCTTCTCTCCACCACCTCCATACCAAGTTCTTCCCTGGCAAGAGTCATAATGGTTTCCCTCGTTATTCCTTCAAGTATGTTGTCTGAAGGAGGTGGAGTTATAAGCTTTCCTTTTTTCATCATAAATATGTTCTCTCCAGGGCCCTCGCAAACATTTCCGCTGTCAGTAAGGAAAATTGCTTCATCATAACCGTTCCTCAAAACTTCAAGAGAAGCCAATGCCGAATTCAGATATGCTGCAGTAGCTTTAGTTCTTGGCGGCAGCATATTATCTCTTATTCTTTGCCAGGATGTAACCGATACGCGTGCTTCTGTTTTACCCGAAAAATTTCCCATGGGCTCACAATAAATCAGCAATCTATTGTCTTCATCCAGCAAGGTAGGGTTCAAACCTTCGCCGCCTTTATACGCAAGCGGCCTTATATACACAGTAGTCTTAAAGTTGTTTTTTTTCAGAAGCTCCACCGTATAATCACAAAGCTCAGATACCGTATAGGGAATATTGATGTATAAAGCTTTGCATGACTGCAGCAGTCTTTCATAATGCTCCTTCAATCTGAAGCCATACAGCTGCTGGCTTTCCTCATCCCAATATGCCCTTATTCCTTCAAAACAGCCAAGCCCATAGTTCACCAGCTTGCTCCTAATACTTATGCTGACTTCTCTTTCATCAACTATTTTTCCATTGTAGAAAACGTAAGATTCATTCATATCTCTATCTCCTTCACTAATTATATATCGCCTATGCACTCGCTTATAGGCTCCCCTGCAGGGACCATCGGAAGCACCAAGTCATTTGGATGCATCATGCACTCAATTAATACCGGCTCATTTAACTCCAAAGCCTCTTTAAAAGCCTTTTCAACTTCTACATCTTCTGTAATCCTCATGGATTTTATTCCAAAAGCATCCGCAAGCTTCATAAAGTTTACTTCATCTCCAAGACTTGTATGTGAATACCTTTCATTAAAAAATATCTTTTGCCACTGACGTACCATTCCAAGGGAGTTGTTATTTAAAAGCACCTGTATTATAGGAAGCTTATATTTTGAAATGGTGGAAAGCTCTGCAAGATTCATCTTAAAGCTCCCATCCCCTGCTATATTAATAACTCTATGGTCAGGCCGCCCCACCGCTGCACCTATGGCTGCGCTGAGTCCATAGCCCATAGTACCGAGCCCTCCGGAAGATATAAATGTCCTTGGATTTGTAAAAGGATAGTACTGAGCCGTCCACATCTGATTTTGGCCTACTTCAGTGGTTATTATGGTATCCTCCCCTGTAAGCTCATAAAGCTTGTTCATCAAATACTGGGGATTTAGTGAGCCATTGCTTTTGTAGCTCGCAGCATATGTTTCTTTCCAGCTTTGTATCTGTTTATTCCAAGCACCTGCCTTCTTTTCATCTACCCTTATTATTAAAAGCTCCAAAAACTTCTTAACGTCACCACAGAGTGGAATTCTTATATCAATATTCTTTCCAAATTCCTCAGGATCAATATCTATGTGTATTATATGCGCATAAGGTGCAAATCCGTCAGCTTTGCAGATTGTCCTGTCACTAAAGCGTGCACCGACCGCAATGAGAAGGTCGCAGTTGCTTATGGCAAGATTTGAGCATCGTGATCCATGCATGCCCACCAAGCCCATATAATTAGGATGCGTTCCCGGAAATACTCCTGTGCCCATTAGTGAGCTGCATACAGGGGATTTTAACTTCTCTGCAAACTCCAGCAGTTCGCCGCAGGAGTCTGAAATCTTAACACCGCCTCCGGCATATATAACAGGTCTTTTACTGCTGTTTATCAGTTCAACTGCTTTATCCAAGTATAAATTCATTTCCTTGGACATTTCTGACAGACTGACCGTCTTGTAGCTCGTATCTATCTTCATAGGCTGATATTCAATTTCAGTCATCTGGACATCCTTAGGTATATCAATGAGCACCGGCCCTGGGCGGCCTGACCTTGCAATTTCAAAGGCTTCTCTAACAATTTCAGGCAGCATCTCAGGATCTTTTACTATATAGTTCTTTTTGGTTATAGGCTTTGTGATACTGGTAATATCCAGTTCCTGAAAGGAAGCCTTCCCAAGAAGTGATCTTGCCACCTGTCCGGTGATCACTACCATAGGCACTGAATCCCTGTATGCAGTTGCTATTCCCGTTACAGTATTGGAGGCTCCGGGGCCCGAAGTTACCAGCACAACTCCAACCTTTCCGGTTGCTCTTGAATAGCCGTCTGCTGCATGAGTCGCCCCCTGTTCATGGGCAGTCAATATATGAGTTATATCATTTCTATAGTATAGCGCATCATATATGTTAATTACCGTTCCTCCAGGAAATCCGAATATAGTATCCACTTCCTGTTCACGCAAACATTCCAACAGCACCTCTGCAACTTTCAACTTCATTCCATCACCTCCATATTAGGTCTGCACTCTTTCTGCAACCAGACTTCCCATCTTCTCTGTCCCAACTGCAGTCATTCCAGGCTGCATTATATCAATCGTTCTGTAACCATTGTCCAATACATTGTTCACAGCCTCAACGACTGCATTAGCTTCATTCTCCATATTGAACCCATATTTCAACATCATTCCACAGCTTAATATGGCAGCCAGAGGATTTGCCACGTCCTTTCCCGCAATATCAGGCGCTGAACCATGTATGGGTTCAAATATACCGACTCTGGAAACTCCTATACTAGCTGAAGGTATCATCCCAAGAGAACCGGTAAGCATCGAAGCTTCATCACTTAAAATATCTCCGAAAAGATTCTCTGTTAGTATCACATCAAACTGTCCCGGATTCCTGACAAGCTGCATTGCAGCATTGTCTACATACATATAAACCACTTCCACATCGGCATAATCCTTTGAAACCTCACCTGTTACCTCACGCCAAAGCCTTGAGCTTTCAAGGACATTTGCCTTATCTACAATTGTAACCTTGTTTTTTCTCTTCCTTGCTACCTCAAAAGCTTTTCTTGTAATCCTTTCAATTTCATAGGATGTATACACCATCATATCCCATGCCTTAATGCCATTCTCTATCCTCACCCTTTTCTTCTCTCCGAAATACGCTCCGCCGGTAAGCTCACGAACAACCATTATATCGAGACCCTCTGCCAATACCTCATCTTTCAGCGCGGAAGCAGATCTAAGCTGTTGAAAAAGCATTGCAGGTCTTAGATTCGCAAATACGTCCAAAGCTTTTCTTATGCCCAAAAGTCCCGCTTCAGGTCTTAGGTTACCGGCCAAGCTGTCCCATTTCGGGCCCCCTACAGCACCCAAAAGCACCGCATCGCTTTTTTTACATATATCAATTGTCTCAGTGGGCAGCGGAACTCCTGTTTCATCAATTGCCCGTCCTCCCATTAAAACCTCTTGGTATTCAAAGCTGCACTTGAATCTCCCAGATACTGCATCAAGCACCTTTATTGCTTGGTTTATTACCTCAGGGCCTATTCCATCCCCCTTTATCACAGCTATCTTCATAGTCTTCCTACCTTTCCTTTCACATAGTTGACCAACCCTTCCGCTTTAATGATATCCTGCATGAAATCAGGAAAGGATTCGGCCTGGTAGGTGTGTCCTTTTGTAACGTTTGTTATCCTTCCGCTTTTAAGGTCTACTTCTATTTTATCTCCATTTTCTATATCCCTTGCGGCTTGAGGGCACTCCAGTATTGGAAGTCCAATATTTACTGCATTCCTATAGAAAATTCGTGCAAATGTCTCAGCAATAATGCACGCAATTCCTGAAAGCTTTATAACCATAGGCGCATGTTCTCTAGAAGAACCACTGCCAAAATTTCTACCGGCTGCTATGACGTCTCCGGGATTTACCTTCTTTATGAATTCCGCATCTATGTCTTCCATACAGTGGGAGGCAAGCTCGGCCCTGTCACTGATGTTTAAATACCTTGCCGGAATTATGACATCAGTATCCACATTATCTCCATATTTGAAAACTCTGCCGTTTATCATTTAATTACCTCCTCCGGGGAAGAAATCTTGCCAGTAATGGCAGAAGCTGCTGCTACTGCAGGACTTGCAAGGTATACTTCGCTTTCAGGATGCCCCATCCTGCCGACAAAGTTCCTATTGGTAGTTGCTACAGCTCTTTCCCCCTTTGCCAGTACACCCATATGCCCCCCCAGGCAAGGTCCGCAAGTCGGGGTACTAACAGCCGCCCCCGCTTCAATAAATGTCTCCAGGAGCCCCTCCTTCATTGCCTGAAGGTATATCTTCTGTGTCGCTGGAAAAACAATAGTTCTGACACCTGGGTTCACCTTGTTGCCCTTAAATACTCTTGCAGCCATTCTAAGATCCTCAATCCTGCCATTGGTGCAGGAACCTATTACAACCTGGTCAATCCTTATTTCTCCTACTTCATCTATTGTCTTCGTATTTTCAGGAAGATGTGGAAATGCAACTGTCGGCTTGATTGCTGCCAGGTCAAATTCTATTACTCTGCTGTATTCTGCATCTGCGTCAGCCTTATATATTATAGGAAGCCTTTTTGAATGCTCTGACACATATTCCAGTGTCTTGCCATCCACCTGAAAAATTCCATTTTTTGCACCAGCTTCTATAGCCATGTTTGATATGGTAAAACGGTCATCCATCGATAGGCTGGAAAGTCCGTCACCGCTGTACTCCATTGACTGGTACAATGCTCCGTCGACTCCAATCATCCCTATAATATGGAGTATTACATCCTTTCCGCAAACCCACTTTCCCAGTTTGCCTTTCAACACAAACTTAATCGCTTCCGGCACCTTGAACCATGCTTCTCCTGATGCCATTCCCACAGCCATATCGGTACTGCCCACACCTGTGGAAAATGCTCCAAGAGCCCCATAAGTACAGGTATGGGAGTCTGCTCCTATTATCACATCCCCCGGCACTGCCAACCCCTTTTCCGGAATCAATGCATGCTCTATTCCCATCTGCCCTATTTCAAAATAATTCTCTATATCCATTTTCTTTGCAAACTCTCTGATTATCTTGCATTGCTCTGCAGATTTGATGTCCTTGTTCGGAGCGAAATGGTCAGGTACTATTGCAACCTTCCCTTTATCAAAGACCTTGTTTATACCTATCCTTGCAAACTCATCGATTGCAACAGGCGTAGTAACATCATTTCCTAGTACTAAATCAAGCCTTACCTGTATCATCTGCCCCGGGTGCACTTTATCCAACCCTGCATGTGCTGCCAGTATCTTTTGAGTCATAGTCATTCCCATAAATCTGCGCCTCCTTTTTTACATATTCCCCAAGGAAATATTCTATTGAATCAACCAATGCAAAACAGCTTGCTTCTATAATATTTGAAGAAACTCCTACTGTTCCCCAAATGATTTCTCCATCTGTAGATTCGATATGGACTCTCACTTTTGCGGCTGTAGCTTGCGTGGTATCAAGCACACGAACCTTGTAGTCCGAAAGCCTAATCCCTTTCAGCTGCGGATAGAAAAGCTCCAATGCTCTTCTCAGTGCCTTGTCAATGGCGTTTACCGGCCCGTCGCCTTCTGCCGTCGTTATCTCTTCAGCCCCGTTTACCTCCACCTTAATTACTGCTCCCGCGCTGTTTAATGAATTCGTCTTATTGTCACACCAGACCTTAAAGTCCATAACCTTGAAAAACTCGTTTTCCTTACCCAGAGCTCTCTTTATCATGAGCTCAAAAGAGCTTTCGGCACCCTCGAATTGATATCCCTCATTCTCCAACCTTTTTAACCTTTCAATTATTTCTTTCACCTCCGGGGATTCCTTGGAAAGCTCTGGAGCATACTTCTGAATTTTTTTAATTATAGTGCTTCTCCCTGATACCTCGGACATCAGAAGCCTTCTCTCGTTTCCTACCAGCTCCGGTGAAACATGTTCGTATGAGATTGGATTCTTCAAAACAGCATCTATATGCATGCCGCCCTTATGGGCAAAGGCATTGTTTCCCACATACGGCTCATACTCATTGTGACCTTTGTTTGCAGCTTCGCTCACAAAACGGGACAATCTAGTAAGCCCTCCCATATTATAATCATCAATCAGTTGGTATTTTCTTTTTAATTGGAGGTTTGGGATTATGGTGCATAAGTTTGCGTTGCCGCAACGCTCACCATACCCGTTAATAGTACCCTGCACCTGTACTGCTCCACTTTGTACTGCCATTATACTGTTTGCTACAGCCATTCCGCAGTCGTTATGAGTGTGGATTCCTATAGGAACTTTTAAGGTTTCCGATACTCTTTTAACAATAGTGCTTATTTCACTCGGAAAGCAGCCTCCGTTGGTATCACACAATACCAACCAGTCGGCACCTGCAGCTTGGGCTGCCATCAGTGTGCAGAGCGCATATTCGGGATTGGATTGGTAACCGTCAAAGAAGTGTTCAGCATCGAAAACCACCTCTTTTCCCTT
Organism: Clostridia bacterium; assembly: GCA_035628995.1. Classification (NCBI taxonomy): domain Bacteria; kingdom Bacillati; phylum Bacillota; class Clostridia; species Clostridia bacterium. Next base: position 135,636 of record DASPIR010000010.1, read on the forward strand.
TTCTTTCATAAATCCTATGGTATCTCTTATCATCTTCAGGTTCTCATCAAGATCCGTCTTTATAATATTTTCAACTTGGAAGTCCCAGCTTTTTCCGAATATTGCTACGATAGATGTTTCTGCTTTTAGCAGCGCCATTACATTATTATCCTCACAAACCTCTATGTTTGCTCTTCTGGTACTGCCAAAGGCAACTAATCTCGAATTCTTGAGCTTCATCCTTTTGACTTTTTCAAAGTACTCCATGTCTTTTGGGTTTGACCCCGGGTTGCCTGCTTCTATGAAGTTGATTCCGAGCTCATCAAGCTTCCTGGTCAAATTCAGCTTGTCACTCACAGTGAAGGATATACCCTCACCCTGTGCTCCATCCCTTAGAGTAGAATCATAGGTATAGATTTTCTTATAGCAATTCAAATCCCCAATTCTCACCATCTCCTTCTCCGAAAAAGTTATACCTCTCTGCCATTGCTATGTCCTTTACCCCTCTTTTGATTAATTCATCAAGTTTGAATACCATGCGGTTTACAGCGCTCACATATGCTTTTGCACTAGCTTCAACAATATCTGTGCTGACTCCATATCCTACAAATTTCATATTATCCTTTGAAATCTTCACTGTAACCTCTCCAAGGGCATCCTTTCCGCCAGTGGCAGCCTTTATAAAATAGTCCTCAAGCTTTATATTCATCCCTATTGCCCTATCAATAGCTTTAAAGGTTGCATCAACAGGCCCGTCGCCACAGGCAGCCTCTTCGAAAACTTTTTCTTTGAAACTGACTTTTACCGTTGAAGTTGATGTAATGCCGCTGCCGCTTGATATCTGGAAGTATTCAAGTTTATATGTCTCTATAACCTTGTCAGACACCTGGGTTACCAGTGCCTCAATATCCCTGTCCATAACGAGTTTCTTCTTATCTGCCAAGTCCTTAAACCTTTGAAATGCTTTGTTTATATCCTCTCTTTCCAAATTGCCATACCCCATTTCCTTAAGTTTTTCCTCAAAAGCATGTCTTCCCGAGTGTTTTCCCAATACCATCCGGCTCTGTTTCAAGCCTATGGACTCAGGTGTCATTATCTCGTAGGTCTCCCGGTTTGCCATTACCCCATGCTGGTGTATCCCTGATTCATGAGCAAATGCATTTGCTCCTACAATTGCCTTATTGGGCTGCATAGCCACCCCCGTAGCAAAACTTATCAGGGAACTGGTTCTGTATATCTTTTCAGTCATTATCCTTGTTGAGGTGCTGTAGTAATCCTTCCTGGTTTTGAGTGCCATCACGACTTCTTCCAGTGCTGCGTTTCCTGCCCGCTCGCCCAATCCGTTCACCGTGCACTCCACCTGCCCCGCGCCATTTTCTATGGCTGACAGAGAATTTGCAACGGCCATTCCCAGATCATTGTGGCAGTGTACGCTTATCACAGCTTTATCAATATTACTTACGTTATTCCTTATATTACGGATAAGTCCACCGATTTCACTGGGAGTCATATATCCTACGGTATCAGGGATGTTTATCACCCTTGCTCCTGCATTAATTACAGCCTCTATTACCCGATACAGGAATTCAGGATTGGTTCTTGTCGCATCCTCCGGAGAAAACTCCACTTCAGGGCATAGGCTCCTGGCGTAGGAAACCATTTCAGCTGCTTTACTGAGCACCTCTGACTGCTCCATTTTGAGTTTATACTTCATGTGTATTTCAGAAGTTGCAATAAACGTGTGTATCCGTGGTCGCTCGGCATATTTAAGGGCTTCCCATACTCTGTCAATATCCTGCTTTGCAGTTCTCGCCAGTGCAGCAATAGTGGAATTCTTGATATTCTTCGCTATGGCCATCACTCCTTCAAAGTCGCCATTGGATGCTATGGGAAAGCCTGCCTCAATGATATCAACACCCAGCTCGCTTAACTGCATTGCTATTTTAAGCTTTTCATTGACATTCAGGCTTATACCCGGGGACTGCTCTCCGTCCCTCAATGTAGTGTCAAAGATGTGAATCTGCTTTACCATATATAAAATCTCCTTTTTATTTGATCATTTCTTCTCAATCCACGACATCATCTTTCTTAGTTCCTTTCCTACTGTCTCTATCTGGTGTTCCTGCTCCCTTTTCCTCATAGCATTGTAAGAAGGCCTGTTAGCCTGATTTTCCAATATCCAATTCTTTGCAAAAGTACCATCCTGGATTTCCGATAAAATATTTTTCATTTCCGTCCTTGTTTCTCCAGTTATTATCCTTTTACCGGTTACATAATCGCCATATTCAGCAGTGTCGCTTATCGAATACCTCATGTAGCTCAGACCGCCTTGATTTATCAAGTCAACAATAAGCTTCATCTCATGCAAGCATTCGAAATATGCGCTTTCCGGCTGATAGCCTGCCTCTACCAATGTCTCAAAGCCTGCCTTCATAAGTTCGGTTACACCCCCGCAAAGTACCGCCTGTTCACCAAAGAGGTCAGTTTCGGTTTCCTCCTTGAAGGTCGTCTCCAGCACTCCTGCCCTTGTACCTCCGATACCCTTTGCATAAGCCAGCGCATGAGACTTTGCATTGCCTGTATGGTCCTGATGTACTGCTATTAGACATGGTACGCCTTTTCCTTCCTTGAACTGACTTCTTACGGTGTGTCCTGGTCCCTTAGGTGCTATCATAAATACATCAACGTTTTTCGGGGGTGCTATCTGTCCATAATGGATATTGAACCCGTGGGCAAAAATTAATGATTTTCCTTCTGTCAGATTGGGTTCCAAAGCTTCTTTATAGAGCTTAGCCTGCTTTTCATCAGGCACCAGAACCATTATAAAATCTGCCTTCTTAGCGGCCTCCGCTGCTTCAAGTACTTCCAGGCCTTCCTTCTCTGCACTTTCCCAGGACTTGCTCCCCTTATACAGTCCGACACATACATCAACCCCGCTTTCCTTGAGGTTCAATGCATGTGCATGACCCTGGCTGCCGTAGCCTATAACAGCAACCTTTTTCCCCTTAAACACCTCTAGATTAGAGTCCTTTTCGTAGTACATCTTTGCATTTGACATTTTTCATTCCTCCAAATTTCTAATTTTTATAAATAAAAAAAGACTTTCCTCCCCATTACTGGGGCAAAAAGTCTTTCGCGGTACCACCCATTTTTTATCTCATTTTATTTAACGGCTCAGCCGGCGGGGCTTACTATAATTTCAGCCTGCAACTCAAGGATGAGATCTCAACAGATTCATCCTATGGATTCGCACCAACCTCCACTCTCTGAATGAATAAAATCTGTCTACTTTTTCCTGTCATCGTTTTTATTGTTATTAAGTTTTTTATAATCTGTATTAGGCTTATAATTAGGCCTGATATAATTAGTATGCTTATAATCAGCTGCACGACAATTAGAATTATTCCTGTAATAGTGGATAGCACCAGGCTGCATATTATTAGGCCTAGGACTGTCCACAGAATAATTCTGGATATTATGTATGAAATTGTGTTTGTATTGTATATTTTGTTTTTATTCATAATTTGCATAATCACAATTTCCTTTCTCTTCGCACACTTGCATTTAAGTATTTAAAGAAGATAATATCAACTATAGATATATAAGTCAACACCTTTTTTTACTTTTTTATCTTTTTTTTATTCAGGGCATATTTGTCCATACTCAGCTAACGCTGCATTTCCAATGCTTTAATTTTTTTATAAACTTTCTAAATATTTCTAATATTGCATTGCTGCTGTACTATCGGGGATAATATTTGCAAAACGTATATAAGTTCTAAACATCTTTGAAAATTTTGAAATATGTGTTATATTTGTCCTAGTATAATTGAAAATTCAAATAACATTTCATTAGAAGCTACCTGTGCATTAACTAAAGTTTGGAGGTTTGACATATGAATCACTTTATCGACTATCTTGATATAAACAAAGAAGTACTTGATGGACTCCGATATTACGACCCTATTGTTGCTCTTGAATCAACCATAATTTCCCACGGCATGCCCTATCCGGAGAATATTGATACCGCCCTGGCTCTGGAAAAAATTATCCGTGACAATGGTGCCATACCGGCTACCATGGGGATTATCAATGGACGTATAAAAGTAGGACTCACTCGTGAAGAAATGGAGTTTCTGGCATCTTCGAAGAATATTATCAAGACCAGCAGACGTGATATTCCTTTTGTAGTAGGCATGGGTCTTTCAGGAGGCACAACAGTTTCAGCAACTATGATTTTTGCCCAGTATGCAGGCATCCGTGTCTTTGCCACAGGAGGAATGGGCGGAGTTCATCGGGGTGCAGATAAAAGCTTTGACATATCAGCAGACCTTACCGAACTTTCATATACAAATGTTGCTGTGGTTTGTGCCGGTGTGAAAGCAATACTTGATATAGGCCTCACTCTTGAGCAGCTTGAGACACTGGGTGTTCCGGTTATAGGCTATGGTACGGATGATTTCCCAGCCTTCTATACCAGGAAAAGTGGCTTTAAGGTTCCAATGAGAGTAAATAACCCTCAGGATTGTGCAAAAGTGCTAAAGACCAAGTGGAATTTAAAGCTGGATGGCGGCGTAATAATAGCCAACCCAATTCCTGAGCAGTATGAGGCACAGCGGGAAGATATAGACAAAGCAATAGAAATAGCTCTATTAGAAGCAGATAAGAATGGTATAAAGGGTAAAGAAGTTACGCCCTACCTTCTTGACAAGATCAAGGATATAACTTCCGGAAAAAGTCTTGAGGCAAATATGGCTCTGGTTAAGAACAATGCTTTGGTCGCTGCTCAGATAGCAGTTGAATACAGCAAGCTGGATAATGAATAATAATCATATAGAGCTGGGCGCTGAGGTTTTGCCTCGTGCTACGTGCTACGTGCCACGTGCTACGTGTATATGGTTGGGCTACGAAGCATTATTACTAAGACAAGAAAAAAGCCGCTTATATTGGAATTCCAATATAAGCGGCTTTACCTTATTCTTCAAACAATCTCTTCAAGCCTTCACTGTATGGCTGACTTATAACGCCTTTCTCAGTTATTATGGCAGTTATAAGCTCATTTGGAGTTACATCAAATGCCGGATTGTAGGTCTTAACCCCCTCTGGAGCTGTCCTCCTGCCCATACCACAGGTAATCTCGTCGGCTTTTCTCTCCTCTATGGGAATTTCTTTTCCGCTGGGAGTATCCATATCAATGGTTGAAGTAGGTCCTGCTATATAAAAGGGTATATTATGCGCCTTTGCAAGCACTGCCAGTCCATATGTACCTATTTTATTGGCTGTGTCACCGTTGGCTGCAACTCTGTCACACCCTACAATTACTGCATCTATTAAGCCCTTCGACATAACCACGGCCGCCATGTTGTCGCAAATAAGCGTAACATCCACGCCAGCCTGAAGGAGCTCCCAGGTAGTAAGCCTTGCACCTTGCAGCAGAGGTCTTGTCTCATCGGCAAAGACCTTTATATTCCAACCCTTTTCCTTAGCAAGATAAATAGGTGCCAATGCGGTTCCAAACATTGCTGTTGCCAAGCCTCCTGCATTGCAGTGGGTCAGCACAGTCATTCCATCATGGAATAGGGTCAGTGCATTCTCTCCAATAGCTCTGCACATTCTTTCATCCTCATCCCTTATTTCATGGGCTTCCCTTAGAAGGATATCCTTCAGCTCCTCTACAGTCCTGTCCTTATTAGCACCAGCGATTCTCTCCATCCTTTTTAGCGCCCAAAAAAGGTTCACCGCTGTAGGTCTGGATGTAGCCAGATATTCGGAATTCTTTTTTAATGCAAGCAAGAATTCCTCAGAGCTATTAGCTGCATTATCCCTCATTGCCACACACAACCCGTAAGCTGCAGCAATTCCAATTGCAGGTGCTCCCCTTACCTTCAAGTGGAATATAGCATCCCACACATCCTCTGCCTTTTCAAGTTTTATAAACTCAGTTACACCGGGCAGCTTAGTCTGATCCAGTATAACCAATGCATTATCCTCCCATTTAACAGACCTTAAAGCTTCCATAACCTTTTTCATATGTAATACCTCCAATTTGATACGGCATTCAAATTCATTATAGATAATTAGCTGTTCAATTTCAATTACTTTAGCATTCTTATAATTTCATTGGTTATATGCTAAAATATGACTATAAGTTTTAAAGCAATTAATTATAGGGGTGAATGTATTTGGACGGATATATAGTGGTTGCCGGTGGAATAAATGTGGATATCAAAGGCAAATCCTTTGATAGAATGGATATAGGCAGCTCCAGTCCCGGAGCTATAGAAATCAGCCCAGGGGGAGTGGGTAGGAATATTGCTCACAACTTGGCGCTCCTGAATGTGCCAGTCAAGCTGTTGAGCGCTGTAGGCTCTGACGCACAAGGTGCGAAAGTACTTCAGGAAACCGCAGGCTGCGGCGTCAATGTCGACTATGTGCTTCACGCAGATGACAGCCTTACAGGAACCTATATTGCTTTACTGGACAATATGGGTGAAATGTCAGCAGCATTATCCGACATGCAGATATTGGGGAAGCTTGATGTTGATTATTTCAAGACAAGACTTGAAATAATGAAAAAAGCGTCCTTTATTATTTGTGATGCCAACCTTCCTGTCCCATCCATAGAATTCATAATATCAGCAGCAAATTCCTGCTTTATACCTGTATGTCTTGAACCTGTCTCTGTAAGAAAAGCACTGAAGCTCAAGAATTGCCTGAAAGGAATAAACTTCATCACCCCTAGTCTTGATGAGCTGAGCGCGTTGACTGGCATGGACGTACAAACCAATAAAGCTGAGCTTTTGGCTGCTCAGCTTATAAAATCTGGTGTTCAAAATGTTATAACTACTTTGGGAAAAGAAGGCTTATGCTACACAAATTCTGAAGGAAATAAATTATACCAAAGCCTGCCTACGATTGTGACTGACGTAACCAGTGCCGGAGATTCTCTGACAGCCGGCTTCTTCTATGGCCTTATGAAGTATGGAGATATAGACAAAGCCTTGCTGTGCGGATTGGCAGCCGCAGCCATAACTGTAAGCTCAATAGAAACTGTTAGCCCCAACCTGTCTGAAAGTAATATCAGTAAATTAATTGCGCAGTGCGGCCTCCACCACATGCTTTAACAGCACCAGAGTGGTTACAGCTCCTACTCCTCCTGGCACAGGTGTTATCTTCCCTGCAATATCCTTAACCTTGTCAAAATCAACATCACCGCAGATTCCGCCTTCCGGTGCAGCATTGACGCCTACGTCTATCACAATGGCACCCGGCTTAATATAATCTGCCCCTATTGCTCTGGCTTTTCCAAGGGCAGCTACTACAATATCTGCACGTGATACAACACTCTTTATGTCCTTTGTCCTTGAATGGCATATGGTCACCGTGGCGTTCTCCTTAAGCAGCATCATGCTCAGAGGCTTTCCTACCACCATACTTCTGCCTATGACAGCTACATTTTCCCCTTGCAGGTTTATTCCGAAGTATTTTATGATTTCCATAACTGCCGCCGGGGTGCAGGGTTCAAAACCAGAGATGTCTCCTTCAAATACCTTGGCCGCATTGTAAGGACTCATACAGTCTATATCCTTTGCCGGATTTATAATACTGCTGGCCTTATCCTCATCTATATGAGCAGGCAAAGGTCTGAATACGAGAATGCCATGTATACTCTCATCCTTGTTCGCCGCCTCCAGCCTTTCCATGAAGTTCTCACTGCTTATGTCCTCAGGAAGTTCCATCACTTCACAGCCTATGCCTAACCCTTCGCAGCTCCTCATTATACCACGCTCATAGGAAATATCCTCAGTTCTGCTTCCTACTCTGATTATCCCAAGCTTCGGGTTTGAGCCTTTATCAATAAGGGCCTGCACCGCCTGTGCCAATTCCGCCTTAATGCTTTTGGCGGTTTCCTTGCAATCTAAAACAGCCATATATTCACTACTCCTTCGTTCAACATATTGAAATCAATTATAACATAGATTTCCTTCTTGAAATATGCAATTAGCTATTGACAAAAATTTAATATTCCCCTAAAACATCAAATTGATTCTCCCCTTGCCACGAATAAGAAAGGCCGCTTAAAAGCGGCCTAAAATGGGTCAATCCATATTTATTTGAACTCCTTGAAAAGCTTCTCAAAGTCCTCCATGCTGTCTATTACATGATATACATGCTCTTCAGCAGGGAACTGCCTTTCCTTTACGTCCTTTATGTACTCTTTGAAAGCGTTTGTCTCGACTTCTGCTACCTTGGCATATTTCTTTACAAACTTAGGAGTAAACGCTTGGAATTTGCCAAGCATATCTCCGCTTATGATGAGCTGTCCGTCACATAAGCCGGCACCTATCGAGTAAACAGGAATAGTAAGCAGCTTGGTCAGAAATGCTGTAACTTCCGGTGGAACAGCCTCTACAAGTATTGCGTAAGCCCCCGCTTCCTGTACAGCAAGAGCATCCTTTATCAAATTCCTTGCGCTGTCCAGTGTTCTGCCTTGAGCTTTATATCCTCCAAACTGTCCCGAGCTTTGAGGAGTCAAGCCGATATGTCCCATCACCACTATTCCCGCATCAGTTATTGCCCTTATCCTGCTCTTTACTCTCACTCCGCCTTCGAGCTTTATACAGTCTACTCCACCTTCCTTAAGGAATCTGACTGCGTTAACCACTGCCTGCTCATCAGATACCTGATAAGAGCCGAAGGGCATATCACCTATAACCCAAGTAGCGGGTGCCCCTCTTTTTACCGCCTGACAGTGGGAGATGCAGTCTTCCATGGTAACAGGTATCGTGCCTTCATATCCAAGTACCACCATACCCAAGGAGTCTCCAACCAATATCATGTCCATGCCTGCCTGTTCAGCAAAGGAAGCTGTAGGAAAATCATAGGCTGTAACCCATGCAGCAACTTCCCCTTCCTTCTTCATCTTGTAGAAGTCCAATACACTTTTCTTCTTTGCCATAAAAGATCAACCCTTTCTTTTATATTTTATATGGATATATTTAAAATACATACCTATTATTACCATACATAGACCACTATTATATATTTCTACAAAAATATTTTTTTACCTTCAAACAATCTAATAAATAGAAGTATTAAGCATACGTGCCATTTTATGCGTATATATGTAAATATTATGCACGTCTTCCTAATATTGAATAAATGCCAGCTGTATTGTAAAATACTATTGATGTCTCCAAAAAATTATATGAGGAGGTATATTATGTTAAGAGATCGTTTAAAGATTGACGCAGCTTTCATCGAAGAACTCAACCATTATTTTGCAGACCCAAGCAACAGCTTTATCAATGAAATCTTAAGCGTAGTAGAGAAGTACGGTACACCTGATGAGATTAATGAACAAGCAAGACAGGCAAGGAAACTGCCTAACCTGCTTGAACGCTTAAGGAATCAGGATTCCTCATACCTTAAGGACCTTGAATGGCTCGCATCCGTGAGGGACAAAGGTGCTTTCATCCCGGTATCGCAATACAGAAGGGATATCCTGGGCGACAAGGCTAGTGCCATGAGTTTCAGTGAGGATAAGGCAGTAACCCTTGAAATAAGTGCGCTGCAATACTTCCCATGGCTTATCGAGGAAGCGAAGAAAGCAATAGACAAGAAAGAAATAATGCCCGGAAGATACATACGCGTACGGAAGATGAAGGAGCAAGAATCAGACAACGGAGATATACTGGCAATAGCTGCAGCAATGCAGATAGTAGGCGCAAGCTACGTAGAGACCCTTGATACCAAAGGTACAGACGGGTCAAATGTACACTTGGGAGGTCCCGCCACAATAACCGGTTATTTCGGCGGTGTAGGTCAGCCTAATGAGCATGCATTGATGTGGGTTGACGAACTCTTATATTATTATACCAACTACGGCGTCAACGAAGTTCTTAACATAAACCCGGGAACGGTATTCCTTGGCTATATGCTCTACAAGCTGGGAATCAATATAAAGTTCAAAATATCTGTTTTCATGGGTAATGACAATCCTTTCTCAGTGCTTTGGACTCTTATGATGGCAAGGCTCTTTGCACGTGAGGATGGCACTACTCCTCTCATAGGCTTCAATCTCAGCAACTCCGTAAATAATGACACAATAGCGCTAAGTTCTTTGATGAGAAGGCAGTTCGGCTTTGAAAACAACGTGAGGATCGAACATCACATTACCGAAACTTACAAGAGCATAGTCCGCCAGCCGTACAACAGGCGTGATGAACTAATGGAGCTTGCCCGTACAATACCAAACATTTCAGCAAAGCATGAGGGCGGTGACCCAGAAGCAGAGCTTAAACAGTCGCATCCGTCGGATATACTGGATTACTTCAGAGACAAGGAAGAAGTCATATCCTCCGGTGATATGCCTCATCTCCTTGGCAACTACCTTGGGAAACATGATGCAGTAAACAATACAGCAAGGGCACTTACAGAAAACGGCCTGGCTTTCATAGGAGCAAGAAAACTGCATAAGAGATAAACAGAGTGGGGTGTTTTACAGCACCCCACTTTTTCTTGCACAATATTTCCTTATTAACACATTGTGGTATAATATTATTATGATTTTTTAGGAGGGGTTAGTGTGAACACTGATAGATTGGTTAATGAGTTTATTGAAATGGTCAAAGTAAGCAGCCTGTCGTTAAAAGAAGGAAATTTTGCTTCCTTACTATCAGCAAAGCTAAAAACAATGGGTTTTGAGATATACATCGACAAAGCAGGTGAGAAGGCAGGCGGAGATACAGGAAATGTCCTGGGCAGGCTTAAGGGTACCCTTGATTCACAGCCAGTACTCTTATGCGCACATATGGATACAGTAGTTCCCGGCGAAAATATCAAGCCCATAATCCGTGAAGGGGTCATATACAGCGATGGCACCACGGTGCTCGGAGGCGACGACAAGGCTGGGATTGCAGCGATATTGGAAGCAGTAAGATACATAAAAGAAAACAACATCCTCCACGGTGATATAGAAGTTGCATTCACAATTTGTGAAGAGGGCGGAATGTTCGGCGCCAAGCATATGGACTACAGCTGGCTCAAATCGAAGCTTGCCTTTGTACTTGACAGCGGTGGAGATGTGGGTAAAGTAATAGTTCAAGCACCTGCACAATTAAAGACTCTTACAACCATAAAAGGAAAAGCTGCTCACGCAGGGGTTGCCCCTGAGAAGGGCATTAGTGCAATACAAGTTGCTGCAAGGGCTATCGACAATATGAAGCTGCTCCGTATTGATGAGGAGACAACTGCAAATGTGGGTAAGATAAGCGGCGGCGGCGCGACTAACATAGTCTGCGATAAAATTGAAATTGCTATGGAAGCAAGAAGCCTTGTAAGAAGTAAGGTTGAAGCTCAGGCAAAGCATATGCTGGATTGTATAGATAATGCCTGCAAAGAGTATGGAGCTGAACACGAGACTACACAGTATCTCAATTATCCCGAGATCAACATTTCAAAGGATGCAGACGTTATAAAGCTTGTAGGTTCAGCGATAAAAAGGTTGGGACTTGAAGCCTGCCTTGAGTCGACAGGCGGCGGAAGTGATACAAATATAATGAATGGTAAAGGCTTGCAGGCAGTGACCATTGCCATAGGAATGACCAATGTGCATACCACTTCAGAGAGCATAGCCATAAAAGATATGGAAAAGGCTGCAGAGTTGGTTGCGGCAATAATACAAGAGGTTAAATAATAAAGAAGCGGAAACGCTTCTTTTCATTTTGGCCTAGCCTATTCTTTGTTTCTTTCTACTCCGCAAAAAGCTTTTCATCCCGCATAAGCTTTTCAACAATCGCCACATCTGCCGGAACGAAATCAAAGCTAGAAAGCTCATTTCTTTCAACCCACCTGAAATCGTTGCATTCAAGGGTTTTTCCTTTGCCTTTCAGTATCTTGCATAAATAGCACAGGAGCAGAATATCCTTCTCTTCATATTTGAATTTTACTACTTTATAAATGTCAGTTACTTCTATATCCATATCCAGTTCTTCTTTTATCTCTCTTATAATGCACTCTTCCGGGGTTTCATCAGGCTCTAGTTTGCCGCCGGGAAACTCCCATTTATATTCCATGTGCGAGCCCGCCTGCCTTTGTGCGATCAACACCTTGCCGCTTCTTACCATGGCTGCTGCAGTTACTATAAACATATAAGCTCTCCTTTGCCGATAATAAAGCTTTATGCGAAATATCTTTTAAATTTTATTTTTCAAATTTCGCAAAAAGATTTCCTTAATTGTTATTGAATTCGCACTATACCCATTAGGAATACTTCTGTGCGTTCAATATAATAAATATTATACTACAAACACCGATTAATTAATATTATTATAGAGTATACCTCGAACATCCTACCCTCACGATTTGAAACTTACGCTTTTTCTGGTATAATCTATATAATATTCAATTGGACGGTGATATACATGCAAAACGAAAGCAGTACACTTAGGTTAAGATTTGAACTTCTATATTTCGCCTTGTATGGTACTATGGCATGCTACTACCCCTTTCTGCCCTTGTACCTGGAAAGCCGAAATCTTACATATACACAGATAGGCATAGTATTTGCACTTAATTCCCTTGTGGGCATTATCGCACAGCCAATATGGGGCTTTATAACCGACAAGCGCCTTACTAAAAAGAAGACGCTTTTTATCTCCTCGGTATTCTCAGCTATACTAATTTTCAATTTTCTTGCAGCTCATAGCTTTATATACATAATTGCTTCGATAGTCATGCTGATTATATTTCAGAGCATCACTTCTCCTATGTGTGATGCATACAGCTATGAGGTAATAGAGCAGACTGGTGCCTTCAGCTACGGGCAGGTGCGTCTCGTGGGCTCCATAGGCTTTGCGCTGATATCAGTGGGTTTGGGAAAGGTAATCCAGCTGACAGATTTGAGAGTCAGCTTCATCTTATATTCTATATTGTTCGCGATAACCGCATATCTTGTTTTTGGCATAAAAACCGAAGGAAAAGCGAATATAAAACGTCCAAGCATCAGAGATGTACTGGATACTATAAAGCAATTCAAATTCATGGTATTTGTGTTCTCAGTACTTCTAGTCAATATAGCACTAGGGGCAAATAGCAGCTACATATCAGTTCTGGTGAAAAAAACAGGAGGAAGCGTTGCAATCCTTGGATTTGTGTGGTTCGTTGTTGCTATAAGCGAGATTCCCGCTTTCTTCTTTGGAAGTCATCTTCAGAAAAGATTTGGAGAACTGAACATATATCTCTGGGCTGTTGGATTATATGTACTGAGATTTTTCCTCTGCTCAATTGAGCAAAGCTATTTGTCAGTTATAGCAATACAGCTTTTGCAGGGTGTGACCTTCCCGCTTTATCTAATGGGAGCTATGCAGTATCTCTACAAAATAATACCTGAGCAAATCAAAGCCTCCGGCATTACCATACTTTCCTCCCTTGGTTTCGGGCTTGGAAGCTTCATAGGCAATCTGGGCGGCGGAATGCTGCTGGAGAGCCATGGAGTATATTCCCTCTATAGGGTGCTGTCTGTATTCTGCTTATTGTCCTTTCTTGTAGGTATTTATCTGAAGTCCTTTGATAAGAAAATGGCTTAAAAAAAGTAGTTTATCCTTCCGGATAAACTACTTTTTCTTATTTTACTATCGGACCTGCATTTACTATATCCTCTGAAACCCCCTTGAATTTCTGGAAGTTTATATTGAAATCCTTGGCAAGCTTTCCTGCTGTCTTTTCATATTCTGCCTTATCCTGCCATACATTCACAGGCTTCAGTACCTCTGTTGGAACTTCAGGGCATTCAGTGGGAACGTTCAATCCGAATATCGGGTCCATATCGTATTTCACATTGTTCAATTTTCCGCTGATTGCACCATTTACCATAGCTCTGGTGTAGGACAGCTTCATACGCTTGCCAACACCGTAGGAACCACCGCTCCAGCCAGTGTTTACAAGGAATACTCTTGCATTATTCTCATCAATCTTCTTACCAAGCAATTCTGCATAAACTTGTGGCTTCATAGGCATAAACGGCGCTCCGAAGCAGGTGGAGAAAGTGGCTGTGGGTTCTACTATGCCTCTTTCTGTTCCTGCCAGCTTGCTTGTGTACCCCGACATGAAGTGATACATTGCCTGCTCTTTTGTAAGCCTTGAGATTGGAGGCAGCACGCCTGTAGCATCAGCTGTAAGGAATACTATCGTAGAAGGATTACCGCCCACGCCTTCCTCAACTGCATTATCTATATAGGTTACAGGATATCCTGCACGTGTATTTTCAGTAAACTGTTCGCTGTCATAGTTGGGAACACCAGTCTCAGGGTCTATGACAACATTTTCAACTACAGTACCAAACCTAATGGCATCCCATATCTGAGGTTCATTTTCCTTTGAAAGCTTTATACACTTTGCATAACAGCCTCCTTCAAAGTTGAAAACACCGTCAGCTGTCCAGCCGTGCTCATCGTCTCCAATCAGTCTTCTTCCATTATCAGCAGATAAAGTAGTCTTCCCTGTACCAGATAATCCAAAGAACAATGCAACATCTCCATCTTTTCCAATGTTGGCTGAGCAGTGCATTGGCATTACACCCTTTGCAGGAAGTATGAAGTTCATAACTGTGAATAGGGATTTCTTTATCTCTCCACAGTACTTGGAGCCGCCAATTATTACAATTTTCTTTGCAAAATTCAATATAATGAAGGCCTCGGAATTTGTGCCATCCAGTGCTGCATCAGCAAGGCATCCAGGAGCGGCTATTACTGTATATTCAGGTTCAAAGCCTTCCAGTTCTCCTGCCTTTGGCTTTATGAAAAGCTGCTGGGCAAAAAGGTTCTGACATGCGTATTCATTTATTACTCTTATAGGTATTCTGTAATTCTTATCTGCTCCTACAAAACCATCAAAAACAAAAAGCTCTTTCGGTTTTATATAGTCCAGCACTTTTTTATACAAGCTCTCAAATTTCTCAGTGCTGATAGGTACATTGACCTTACCCCAATCTATTTTGTCATGTATGCTCGGTTCATCAACAATGAACCTGTCTCCAGGGGACCTGCCTGTATACTTTCCTGTATTGATGCTTAACGCTCCAGTATCAGTAAGAACAGCACTTTCATTTTTTACCGCTGCTTCAACGAGCTTACCTACTGTCAGATTGTGGTGCACCTTGGCACCTACATTATCTAATCTCACAATGCCACCCCCATATTTATTAGCACACATTCAATGTGTCAATATTCTTGCATTATGTATACAAGGGTAGATAGATTCCCACATCAAATGTGCAATTTACAGTATAATTATATATCATGCAGGTGGATTGTGCTATGCTTTTCACAAACATTTCACAATTGTGAGTTACATTGACGACATTAAGTTACATTAATCGACCGTATTTGTAACTTATTTCATAAATCCTCTAAAGATTTTAAGAAGTGTTTCATTGGAACTCCTGTCCTTGACAGCCAGCCTGAAATGAAACTCTGAAAGTCCATTGAAGCCTTCTGCGGTTCTTATCAATATCCCATCCTTCACCATATCAGCCTTAAGCTGTGAAGCAGTCATTTTCCTGTTTATAAGCTCAACCAGGTGAAAATTTGCCTTTGAGGGATATACCCTTAACTCTTTGAGATTGCAAAGCCCCTCGAAAAGATACTCTCTTTCACTTTTTACCCAAGTCCTTGCTTTTTCAATATAACTTTGATCTTCAAATATGCTGCATGCCGCAATAACAGCTGCAGAGTTGAGATTCCAAGGCTCCATAAGCTCCTTTGCACCCTTTGCTGCTTCTATGTTTGCTGTAACTGCATAACCAAGCCTTATTCCGGGCATTCCGAAAAACTTGGTAGCTGCTCGAATCACTGTTATGTTCATGAATTCTTCCACAGTGTCAACCATACTGTTTCCGGGATAGCTGTCGGTGAATTCCATGAAGGCCTCATCAATAATCAACCGGCAATCCAGCTTTAAGAGAGCTGCTGCAAGCTCCTTCATGGCAGCTTTCTCAACAAGAGTCCCGGTGGGGTTATTTGGATTGCAAATTATCACCAGAGAATGGGGTTTTATATTTCCAATCAGCATTTCCATGTTTATAGTAGTAAAGTCTGAGCTGAATGCCGAGATCTCATTAAACTCAAGTCCGGCAGCATTTGCCGCCCTCCTGTATTCCGAGAAGGTTGGGCTAAGGCTTACTACCCTTTCAGCACCGGAGGAAGCTGTCAGCTTATATATTAGTTCCACAGCACCATTCCCCGGGATAATATATTCTATATTCTTTATTTGAAGATAAGCCGCTACATGCTCCCTTACCTCTTGGTATTCCAAATCAGGATACTTTGTAAAATCCTCTAGTCTTTCAGAAAGCAACCTCTTGAAGCTGTCCGGTACTCCCATGGGATTTATATTTGAGCTGAAATCTATAATCCTTCCACTGAACTTATATACATCTCCGCCATGAAAATTCATTCATATCCCCCTAACCGAATAATATGGAAAACAAAATAAGTGCAAGTATTGCAGCTGTGTACATCAGCCTTATAACAGCTTTTATATCATTTTTGTTCATAGACCGTGACGGCTCACCTATAGTAGGCTTCTCCACAGGCTTTCCAAAGTAATGGTTTGTTCCTCCCAGCTGTACGCCAAGGGCTCCTGCCGCTGCAGACTCTGGGAACCCGCTGTTGGGACTGCTGTGGTTCCTGCTGTCCCTAATAAGTATCTGAAAGCTTCTTTTATAATCCAATCCCAGAAGCATTGAGGCAAGCACCATCAGTATACCTGTCAGCCTTGCGGGTATGTAGTTGGCTATATCGTCAAAACGGGCAGATGCCCAGCCAAAATGCAGATATCTGTCATTTTTATAACCCACCATTGAGTCCAGTGTGTTGACTGCCTTATATGCCATAGCCAGAGGCGCTCCCCCTATGAACATATAAAACAGCGGAGCAATAACTCCATCAGAAGTGTTCTCCGCCACTGTTTCAACAGCTCCTCTTGTAATTCCGCTTTCGTTAAGACTATATGTATCCCTTCCCACTATCATGGAGAGCAGCTTCCTGCTTTTTTCCAAATCGCCCTCCAGAAGAGCATTGTATATTCTCCCTCCCTCATCCGACAGGCAGCGGGCTGCGATACAGGTATACATCAGCAATACATTGACTATATGATACAGGTATGGATTGACCCTGCCGGCAAACCTCAAAATAGACCAGGGCAACAGATAAGAAAGTCCGGCAGTAGTTATCAGCAGGAATACTCCCGCTGCCTTTGTGCCAAGCTCTGATTTGGCAAGCCTTCTCACATATTTTTCAAAAGAACTGATATAAGTGCCGATAAGTCTGACAGGATGGGGCATTGATGGTGGATCTCCAAGCACTAAATCCACCAGGAAAGCCGCTCCAATACTAAGCATCTACTCCAGCCTCCAGTATTTCATACAGCTTTTTCATGTCCAGGTTATTCCTCACTATGTCTGCAAGCTTGTCATACTGGCTTTCCTTGTACTCCCAATAATCAGAGGCAGTATTCGCCAGGGGAGCTAATCCCTTACGCTCCCTTACCATGTTTAGAAAGCTTCTTGCAAACTCTGAGCTGTCAAATATGCCGTGCATATAAGTTCCAAATACACTTCTATCCTCGCTTACCAACCCGTCCTGTGCTGATAATCCTGTGCCCCCTCTTTCGCTGACAGCAATAAAGGGCAAACCTGCACCTTCCACCCTCGTTTCTCCCATATGAATCTCATAGCCTCTTACCTCAGTGCCGAAAACGTTGTCCGTGCCTTTCGCAAGAGTTGTAAACTTGGTCTGCCGGAATTCAGTAATTGAATTCAATAACCCAAGACCCATGGAATGCTCACTTTCCGACTCCGCCATAAGGCTGTCGTGTATTTCTTTCCCGAGCATCTGATAGCCACCGCATATTCCGAAGATTACGCTGCCGTTTTCATGGCACTTCAATATCTTCCTTCCCATTCCTGCTTTTAATAGTGCTTCCATATCGTGAATAGTGTTCTTGGTACCCGGAATTATTATTATATCCGGCTTCCCAAGCTCTTCATCTATTCCCACAAATCTTAAGGATACATCCTCATGCAGCCTTAGAGCATTGAAATCGGTATGGTTGGACATGTATGGCAGTCTTATTACTGCTATATCAAGCTCCCCTTCCTTCCTGGCACCAGATCTTAACCATTCAGAAACACCATCCTCATCCTCTATGTTCATACTGAAGTACGGAATCACCCCAAGCACAGGCACCTTGATTATGTCCTCAAGCATCTTTAGCCCGGGATTCAATATTTCAACACTACCTCTGAACTTGTTTATTATTACTCCCTTGACAAGCTTCCTTTCCTCTTCAGAAAGAAGCAGCATTGTACCTGCCAGAGAAGCGAAAACACCACCCCGGTCTATATCCCCAACAATCAGCACTGGCGCCTTTGCTATCTGGGCCATACCCATATTTACAAAGTCCTCATGATTGAGATTTATCTCTGCAGGGCTTCCGGCACCTTCGATAACTACTATATCGCTGCTGTCCTCAAGCTGGTGATAAATCTCTGAAATGCGGCCTTTGAGCTGAGGCTTGAAGTCAAAATATTCTACTGCATCCATATCAGCGTAGACCTTGCCCTCAATAATCACCTGGGATTTCCTATCTGAGGTAGGCTTAAGCAGTATTGGATTCATCTTGGAGTCCGGCTGCTTACCGCAGGCTTCAGCTTGCATTACCTGAGCCCTTCCCATTTCATGTCCCTCAATGGTGATATATGAGTTCAAAGACATATTCTGTGATTTGAAGGGGTTCACATTGTACCCATCCTGGGCAAGTATCCTGCAAATTGCCGTACACATCAGGCTTTTTCCTACAGAAGAAGCCGTTCCCTGTATCATCAAGCTTTTGGAATTTAAATTATTTCTACTCATAATTTTCCTTCTCCTATTTTGAAAATGGCTAGAAGCAAGCAAGACAAGGCGTGCAAGGCAAAATGCCCGGAGCGTACTTAGAGTACGTGAGGACTTTTCGACCGCAGCACAACGCAGTATTGCGCCGCTTATCGCCGTTTTTGTTACCTGCCGCTGTTTACTCTTTTTACTATGCATTGACCTTTTTCATCAATTTCATATTGGCTGTATCTTCCCTGCTCTGCTGTAAAGCTCCAATATGCCTCCTCAGGGAGTCCCAGAAGCACCATGGGTATTATTCTCATAGCGCCCTGATGGGATACAACAAGGATTCTCTCCCCTTTATGCTTCATCAATATATCCTCAATACAGCACTTTACACGACTGTATATTTCGCTGAAACTCTCGCCTCTTGGCGGCGCTGCATTTCTCCAATCCATACCCCATTTTTCCCATGCTTCCTTATACTTTTCCTTGACTTCACTGTGGTGCATGCCTTCCCAATCTCCAAAATTCAGCTCTCTGAGCCTGTCATCCTTTATAACCTCATCCGGTGTAAAACCACTTACAACAGCCGCTGTTACAACTGCCCTTATCAGGCTGCTTGATATGACGGCATCAAAGCTCACATTCTGGAGGATATCAGCCAGGTCTTCTGCCTGCATGATTCCATTTTCGCTGAGCTCGCAGTCGGTCCAGCCATAATATACACCTTTTGTGTTCAGCTCTGTCTCTCCATGTCTTATTAGATATAGCTCAGTTATACGGTCTTTCATATTATGCCCCTTCCTGCCATGACAGCCATTATCAGAATAAAAGATATTTCCAGCAGTTCATTGGCAGCGCCCAAGGTGTCCCCGGTCATTCCCTGCAGCTTTGTATAAATAAAGCTTCTGTATAGGAAACATACTACTGCACAGCCTGCAAAGGCAGCGATACCCCATATGCCTGAAAATACCGAAACTATGACTAAGCCTATAGCGGTTGAAAGCACCGTTGCTGCCGAAGTCTGCTTATCAAGGTACAGTCCGCCCAAGCCGGGACCCGAACGAGCATAGACAGAAGTCTTCATAAGCAGTACCATGAGGGTTTTAGCCGCTGCGGGAGATAGCAGTACTGCGAAATAAAGCCCTTTACCCGTAAGCATAGCAAGCAGCGACAGCTTCAACAGGTAATCAAACACTATTGCAATAGTCCCATTAGTACCAATCCTGCTGTCTCTCATGATTTCAAGCATTTTATCCCTGGTACGTGATGAGAATATCCCGTCACAGGTGTCGGCAAGACCATCCACATGAAATCCTCCAGTAATGGCAGTCCCTGCTATAATGCAGCATATAATCGGGAACACTCCCCCAAGTATCTTTGAAGCTCCAACCAATATTGCCAGATTAAAGGCACCAATAATTAGTCCTACAATGGGAAAATATACAACTCCCTTTGCAAAATCCTCCTCAGTTGCCTTTAGATCTGCATTTATAGGTATTCTGGTCAAGAACTGCAGAGTAAGAATAAATATCCTCATTTTTTAGGCTCCTCCGTATCATTTAAGCTTTAGTGGAAGTCCACAAACAGTGAGAAAAACTTCATCGCAATGCTCTGCAATGCGCTGATTCACTCTTCCTGCAATATCCCTGAATACTCTCCCCAAAAGATTCTCAGGTACAATTCCACTTCCCAACTCATTAGTAACCATTATTACAGTGGCATCTGCTTGGCTGACGCCCTTTAAAAGCTCTTCAATTTCTTCATTTATAGCTCTCTCTACCACTTCAAAGTCCTCATAGCTGGCATTTTCATAATCTATACCCGAGTGTTCCAGCAGCAGGTTTGTAACCATAACTGTCACACAATCGAGAAGTATGCCCTTGTATTGGCTGCTTTTTTCTGATATCACTCGCCCAAGGCCCCTATAGCCTTCATAGGTATCCCATTCAGAAGGCCTCGACTCCCTGTGCTTTTTCACCCTGTTTTTCATTTCTTCGTCAAAGGGTATTGAAGTAGCTATGTATAGGACATTTCCTTCCTGCTCCCTGGCCAGCTTCTCCGCATAGCTGCTCTTGCCGCTCCTTGCGCCACCTGTTATGAGGATTGCTTTTCCCATACTATTTCTCCCTTATGTCAACAAGAAAATCGCTTCCTATCATAGCGTCTTCCAAGGTTGCCATTTCAGATATTACAACTTCCGCCGCTTCAATGATATTGAAGGCAAGGGGACAGCCGCTTCCTTCCCCAAGCCTCATGTTAAGATCCAACATAGGCTTGAGCCCTATCTCGCTCATTGCAAGCTTATACCCTGGTTCTTCAGAACAGTGTGAAGGTATCATAAAATCTTTTACAAGTGGGTTAATTCTAAATGCTGCCAGTGCAGCCGATGCAGAAATAAACCCGTCTATAACAATAGGCACTCTGTGGTAAGCCGCACCAAGGAAACATCCCGTCATACCCGCGATATCAAAGCCGCCGACCTTGGATAGCACATCAACGGGGTCTTTGGGGTCTGGCTTGTTTACGCTGATTGCCCTCTCAATTACAGACTTTTTGCTGCTATAGCCCTCTTCTGTCAGCCCTGCACCTTTTCCTACTGCATCTTCAGCGCTGCAGCCCAGGAAAGCCATTGCAACTGCACTGCTGGTGCTGGTATTTCCAATTCCCATTTCACCGGTTCCAAAAAGGCTGTAGCCCTCACCAACAAGCTGTGATACCATTTCAATCCCTGTCTCGATGGCTTTTACTGCTTCCTCCCTGGTCATAGCAGGGCCTTTTGCCATATTGGAGGTGCCTTTTCTTATTTTTCTGCTAATCAGTCCCGGATATACCAAGTCGCTTGCAACTCCTATATCAACTACCCTGATATCGGCACCGGCATGTTTTGACAGCACACATACACCGGTAACGCCTTTCAGGAAATTTACTGTCTGTATTGTAGTCACCGCTTGAGGGCAGGCGCTTACCCCCTCTTCCACTACGCCATTGTCAGCTGCCATTATTATTGTAACCTTCTTCTCAAAGCTGTTGTTCTGCTTTCCAGTCATCCCGGAAATCTTCACTGCCAAATCCTCCAGCTTGCCAAGGCTTCCAATAGGCTTTGCGAGCTTATCAAGCCTTTCAGCGGCTTCTCTCATACTGTCCTCACATGCTGGCTTAATTCCTGTTCTAGTCTTTTCAAATAATTTCATAACAAATCTCCTTATTATTAAAATTGCGAATTAAAAAACCCGCTGTCCAACTTAAACACGTGGGAGCGGGAAAATATCTAATAAATTAAACATCCTCCTCCCCTCCCTCCGAAGGTAGAAAATATATCATAGGCAGGTTTCCTGGCTTGTGGATCTTCTTACTCTCCGGCCTTCTCGCAGAACAATGGCCTGTCGGATTTCATACCCACATACAGTAGCGGGGGCTGCAACGGTTTTACACCGTTTTCCCTTTTAACCCATAAGGGCACCATATGATTATTATTCAGTTTACCATATTAATTATATATATAAAGAAAAACCCAGTCAATGTATAATATGCAATTAATCAAACATACTATAATCAGAAAACTGCAATTAGCTAATATAGGATGGTGATTTTTTTGAATGTGACTAAATTTCATGTGGAAAATCTCAAGAGCAGCAATGATATCAAAAGTCTAAGAGGCGAACTCCAATCCATGGATGGCATTCATGCAGTGAGAGTAGACGATGTAGCCGATACAATAACAGTTGAGTATGAGGATAACCTTAACACCGAAAAGATTGCTAATGCAATAAGCAAATACAAAAGTGTGCGTCATTAAAAAAAGCAGTTTACGTCGTAAACTGCTTTTTCTTTGAAATTCTATTTTTCCATTTCTCCATCGTATCTTTAATCTCATTTAATTCAATTTCGCCGTCCACTGAAGTTTTGCTGCCACTAGATAATTTGTTTAGCATACCTTCCATATCTTCCTTGCTTGCAGGTGTCTTCAATATAGCGTCAACCTTTTTGCTTTTCAGGCTGTCACGGTTGATAATGCTGTTAGAGGTCAATATGCACAAAATCTCGGGGTTACGTGACTTAATCTTTTCTATAAGCCGATCTCCAAAGGTATCCTTCATCACGTAATTTGCCAGTACGACATTAGGAGAAAAGCTCTGAACCTGTTTTACAGCATCATACTCGTCAGTTATGCTTACGTTGTAGCCCAACTGGCTTAATAGATCCTTCAGAATCATACTTTCAAACCTGCTGTCGTTTACTATCAGCACTCTGCCCATAGCTCCAGCCTCCTGTTAACATATTCTACCGGTACTGCCATGAATATATATATACTTATACTATATCAGCTTTTTCTTACATATTCTACATCTTCCATCCTGGCAGCCATGTCAAAAATTCTATCTATCTCGGAATGCCCCATATTATTTACAGTATCCGATATCAATCTTCTGTAATCCATATAAGCCCTCCTTGTCTATGCACTATATAATAGCATTTATCAATACCTAAAAAAATATTATTTTGAACATTAAAATCGCAAAAATGATTAAATAGGAATAATAAATGTTTTGCGATAATGCTTAAGATAATATAAGTGTACAAAAAAGTTTTTGTCCATTATATATTAGCTGTCACATTATTTGTACTAATTAATATTATGATATCAGAGGTATAAACAGGAGGGAATATAAAATCTTAACTCATCTCCTGTAAATAGATTTATGGCTTCTTGAGAAGGCATAAAATGGCAAATCTATAATCCTCAAATTTTTAGGAGGTGAATTAAATGGGCAAAGACTGCAGAAAAGATAAGGATTTCAGGATAAGACACTTTCCGGATAACATTAGGGATTTACTGTGCCTACTGGTAGATGATGAAAATAACAGGGCTACTATCATACTCAACACCTGTGACGATTGTGTTCAGGAAAACGTAGAAATAGTATCTGTAATAGGCAACCTTGCAGTATTCCGCTGCCATGACAAATTCAAGTTCGTAGATATCCACTGCATATGCGAGGTAATCGTTGATTGCGAAACAATATTAAGCGAACTGCTTGAAGCAAAAAATGACTGCAGATGCTAATTAGAAAGGGGGACTCCCATTAGGGAGACCCTCTTATTCTTTTTTTGTTTCCCACCATGATGGGCGTTTTCCCGCTCTGAGTTGTGCTGCTGTCAGTCCACCCGTATACTCAAAGTGAGGCTTGTCTACTATAGACTTCCAATCTCCTCCCCAAGTGAGCTTTAACCTTTTCCCCTCTTCGCCAATGATATCCCAAAGGTGCTTATCATCCCATACAGCCCTGCCTTTTACAACTGGCACGACATCATAGGCAAGACCAAAACCATGGGGACCAATAAGCTTCATGTTTGTAACAATACTCCCAGGCTTTGAACGCCCTAGAGAATATAGATACTGTTGGTATTCCAAATCTCTCAGGGTATTCGTTACGAGCATTTCTACCCCTCGCTTCCTGCAGGCCTCGATATGTTTTCTGCAGAGTTCTCGTACTACCGGATGCAAGTCCTCAATTTTTTTGCTATTGACCACTATTTTCACCACTCTTCTAAATAGATTGGAGCTTGTACATCTCCTACTCTATATATATGAGCCATTTATAATTAGGATACAGTTCTCTGCCATGTTGTATATAGTTCGGTCCCATTCCTGCAGCCTTCAGTTCTTCAGGAGTTGCTCTATCCACTATCTTATATATAAGTGTCCCTATTATTTCCCAATAGGCCATTTCTTCTGCTCCATGATGTTATCAATTATATTTTAACACATTATATGCTTTATACAGAATATACTGATCATTGTTGAAATAATATCTGTTAGTTTCAGAAATGGCTTAAAACGCATGTGAGGTATATTTTATATTGACAAAGTACTCTCAGCTAAAATAACTTCTTTATTAATTCTTTATAAATTTTATCATCAATTTCTATAAGGCTTTTCTTGCCGTCTTTAAACTGTAATGCAACAACATGTATTCCTTTAGACTTTGCTGATAATCCTGCTAACAATCCTACGGGACCCAGAACTAACCCTCCTACAAGGCCTCTACCGACTGCACTTGCAGCACTCTTTCTCTTTACCTCATCAACAACCTCATATTCATCTACAGTATCTTTATTAATAGGGTAATCTTTAAAACCTGATGATATGTTTATTGATCCAAAGAAAGTACCGACACTGCCATATAAGTAATCACCGGCAATAACTTTATTTTTTGCACCCATACTATTATTCCTCCGCATTTCAGAGTTTTTCCCAAATATCTACAATATTTTCATTAGTTGTGTTAATATTTCCAATATTCTACATAATAAGATTGCCCCATTTCTATCTTTATAAATATCCCGAATTTTTATACTAGATTATTTTACTAGAAACTATTTGACAAAAACTTTTCCCGTTATATCTGTATGTGGTACAGATTCAAACGGGCATTTTTATACTATTAAACAAATTTTAGTTTATTGGCTGAGAAAGCGGAATGCTCTTATGAAGATTTATCTTGCCGCTATGTTGATAATCTTAACAGATTAGGTTTGTTAGAAATTTCATAAAACACATATGTTACTGATACGAATATTTATGATCTGTTAATTAATCACCAAACTACAAAATATATTTGTAAATTCATAACAAATACGATTAAAAAAACTCCTGATATAAAAAGTGGTTCTATTTATGTAACCTCACTTGGAAAACAGTTTTATAAAGCTCGTGTTGTACATAAGTAAATAAATGACAATATAGAAAACAATAATTTTCTACATACTAATATTATAAAAAAAGGAGGGCTTCGCTCCCTCCTTCAACTATCTTTTATGCTTCATATGATCCATGTGCTCCTGAACCATTCTTAGAGTTTCACCGAACCTCTGGAAGTGAACCACTTCCCTCTCCCTTAAGAAGCTCAGTGTCTCTATTACGCCTCTGTCTTTTGTGGAATTTATTAGATGCTCATAGGTTGTTCTTACCTTCTGCTCTGCTGCAAGGTCTTCATGGAGGTTTGTTATAGGATCTCTATTGCCTGTATATATGCTGCAGTCCACGGCACTCCTGCAGCGTCATGAGGATAAATGTCATGACCGTACTGGACATAATGGGCTCCCAGTCCAGCTGCCTTCAATTCCTCAGGTGTTGCCCTATCTACTATCTTGTAGATAAGAGTTGCTATTATTTCCCAATGAGCCATTTCTTCGGTTCCAGTAAGATGTACGTAATAAAATTCTATAAATGATTCTTATTCTGTTTGGTTCTTTTCTAAAAGCTATTTATATACCGAAAGCATATCCAAAGCAGAATCAAGATAATCCCACCAGATAGAATTTGGGTCAAGTTCTTCTTAAAAGCTTCTTTCTCTTTATCTTTAGCTTCTTTTTCGGCTTTAGCAGCTTCTCTTGCTTCCTTTTCATTATGCCAAGCTTTTGCTATGCTGTTACCAAGCTTATCATAATCAATATTTCCCAAATTATTCTCGCTCATAAAACCACCTCAGTAATGTATATGACTAAACTGTACAAATTATAAACTAAAACATAAAAGTGGCTTAAATCCTTACTACGATTGGTTTTAAGCCACTTTTATCATATTGATAGTACATTTATACTCTTTTATTGAATGAACATATACCATCTGCATAATTGATTATTGAATATCAAAGTGAATGTTTTTTTCATGCCGCCAATTTTGGTTTCACACCTGAAAGTGTATTCTATAGAAGCAGGATTATTCATAGTTGGATAGACCTTTTTTGCATCCTTTTGGATGATATTATCTACATTTACAACCTGTAATAAATTAGGACAAATCCAAATATACATTTACTAAAACCTAAATCGTTACAGGAGGTATAATACTATGGGTAAGGACGCTATAAAACCTGCACAACCACCTACCCCGCCTCACCCGACTTACAGTTCAACGTCAGGACAGCCAAACTCCGGATCTAATAGCGGCAATGGAAATGGTAGCAACAATGGTAATGCTGCAGCCTGGCAGCAAGCATGGCAACAGGCTAACCAAAATCAACAGAAATAATTGATTAATTTTTTTGCGAGATAATACTTATCTCGCTTTTTATTTCTGTTATCAAATAATCATGAACTGTGAATTTATTTTTGGGGTTTTACATATCCTTCTTTTTCAGGGACTTCTTCATTTCCAATCCTCATAAATTTACTCCTTCTCAGTTTGTTCAGCTAATTCATTTATGCTATATATGGAAAGTCAGTTCCTTTATATGAAATGTATTCCATATTTTACATATGTTGTTTATATAATAATAATGTGGTTTTATCCGTATATTACATATTTTGTAATTTTTCGTAATATAATATAAATTAATCCATAGTTTTTATTAATTTTGTTTCTTATAAACTTAGTCCTTCTTATTACTTTATAACTGTGTTTACCCTGTTTCCTATTTCAGATACCTGTTGTAACAAATACTAAGGAGGTATAAACAAATGAAAACCTATAATACTAAAAAAATAGCAGTTCTCCTCATTTTAGTTATGCTAACAAGTTCCTTTGGGATGCTTGTTAGTGCTTCAGATAGTAGTACAACTGATGAAGGCTCCGTAGCCCCAGCTTCTATCGTCTGCTGTGAAAATCCTTATCCAGGCGAAGAGATGGTAAGTACTGATGTGTCAAACTTTGTAACTTATTATTTTAATTGTTATACCCACTTAAGGCGCGAGGGTTGTTCCCATGCCACCAAAACTAACTACCATGTTATATTTTGCGGGAATTGTAATGCGGTTTATGATGAATATACTGATACTGAATTAATCTATAATAATGACTGTCACCATTAATCAGTAGTAAATTCTGAAATAGGAAACTTATAAAAGAAACTTACTATAAAAGGTAGGTTTCTTTTATTAAATTACACTACAAAACCTTAGATCCATATATTTTTCAGCATAGTTGATTACCTCACAGATCCTATTTATATTCCTCTGGCTCCCAAAAGCCGTAATTCATAAGCTCATCAACAGTCTCTATCCATCCTGGAGCTGGCAAGCAATCATCAAAAGGAACCTCCGTATACTCTCCCTGATGCTCCCAGGTTTTATAGGAGATAAGTGCCAGGTACAAAGATTGTTAGGTTATATACGAAGCACGCCCACTAAAGTAAAACAAAAGGGGCTAAAAGCCCCCTCAACTATCTCTTATGCTTCATATGATCCATGTGCTCCTGCACCATTCTAAGAGTTTCACCGAACCTCTGGAAGTGAACCACTTCCCTCTCCCTTAAGAAGCTCAGTGTCTCTATTACTCCTCTGTCTTTTGTGGAATTTATAAGATGCTCATAGGTTGTTCTTGCTTTCTGCTCTGCAGCAAGATCTTCATGGAGGTTTGTAATCGGATCTTCAATGGCCTGTATATATGCTGCTGTCCATGGCACACCTGCTGCATCATGAGGATAAAGGTCACGGCCATGCTGGATGTAATGAGGCCCCAGCCCTGCCTTTTCCAGCTCTTCCGGTGTAGCCCTATCTATTATTTTATATATCAGAGTGCCTATAATTTCCCAATGGGCCATTTCCTCTGTTCCAATGTCTGTCAACACTGCCTTTGCTTCAGGTATAGGCATTGTATATCTCTGACTCAGATATCTTATGCCAGCTGATAGTTCACTATCGGGACCACCATACTGAGCAAAGAGCAGCTTTGCAATTTTTAGATCGCAGCCCTCAACCCATGCTGGGAATTCAAGCTTCTTTTCATAAATCCACATACATTACTTACCTCCCATCTCATAGTCAATCTCCCAGGGCCAGGGCTCCTCTATCCATTCCCATGGGCAATCACTTGTGAATCTATGTGTCAACGGCGCATAGTCCTTCTCATACTTTTCCTTAAGCATCTTATGTTTTATCACATATTCATTGTGGAGCCTGAGCGCTCTTTGATCCATCGGATGTGTGTCCAGATAAAGGTTAAGCTCTACTAAAGAGAAATCAACCGCCATTATTTCCTTAAGCATCTCAAGTCTATCTCTGCTTATATCCATCTCCAATACCTCCCTTTCCTCAATCTTCCCTGTCTTTTTTCATCTTTATATAAGGTCTGTACAACTCTGGGAATATAGTACCCGTCATCAAGCCTTTCATTGGCTCATAAACCTTCTGAAGCACCTGGTAAGGCACATACGCTTCTGCTAATTTGAATTCAGGCCCCATTACAGGTATTTTATAGTGTGGAGCTACAAGCATTTCAGGTTTGTACTCATGGTCATAGGTATAGCTTTTGGTCATTATTAACCCTCCTTTATACGTTTTCCCTTCTATATTATTCATCTGCCTGCCAATGTGTTACATGCCATATAGGGCTAATGCAAAAAATATAATCTACCCCTCAGTTCACACCGAAGGGTAGATTATATTCATTGCCCTATCGCCCTTTTTTAATATTATATACTCTCAGCTTATAATCTGAAGGATACTTGAGCATAGTCCTGTAAAGAGAGCGGTTGTTTGAGTCTATATCATGGGATGCCAGCACAATATCTCTTACATTATATTCAGGATCTCTGTTATATCCGGTTATAGCCAGAGTGTGATAAGGTACACCGCTGGAATAGCAGAATTGTACGATATCACCCAAAAATACTTCCCTGGATATATTATTCATGTTTTGTATCGCTTCTGTATAGCTGTATATTCTATGTACTTCAGCCCTATTTATCCAATGGGCCTTGAACACCGCCGCTACCTTCCAGGAGAAGGTTATTCGCTTCTCACTGTCTTTACTGGTGGCACCAGGCTTACAATACCAGTTGACACTCTTCTTGTGGTTTGCCGGGTTTCTGTCATCTGCCCAAGGCATTCCTCCGGCATACAGCACTTGCGAAACGAAGTTTGTACAATCTCCGCCTCCTTGATGGAAGGATGGATAAGCGGGATTATAACTTTTCCAGTATTTATCAATATAGTCCTTTGCTTTTGACCTATCATAGAAGCTATTTGCCGCTCTTTCACCCCTGCTTTCAAAGTCCGGTCTATCAAAGTCGACCTCTTCCAACTCACAGAGGAAAATAACAACATCCTCCAGGATTTCATCCACCAGTGGATTTTCTTCCCGCAAGAGCTGTTCCAGCATCTCGGCAGCAAGTCTTTCATTCCTTGAACTGGCATCATCTATCCCCAGCTTTGCTGTGAGAAACCTTTTTATCCTTTCCTTCCTGTCTATGCTTTGTATGAATACCTCGTCGTGTATCCCCCTGTCAGCATCCTCAACATTTGCACTGCCTTCAAACATAGAAATCCCTCCACAACAAAATGCCCATAAATTATTATATTCCCATTGATGGAAAATAATAACTCATGAGCATCTCTTACGCCTCCCAAAATACCGTCACCCAAAAGCTTACAGGTTCTCCTTACACTCCTTTTTCCCGTTTAACAACCTGTGATATTCAACTAAATGCTCATCCAAGAGCCCGCTTATTCTAATTATTTCACTATCTTGCAGATTTCCTTTCTTTTTAATGAGATCATTCAATATTATTCGCAATTCCTCTATCTTTTCCTTCTGCTCCATTAATTTCTTCATCTCTTGCACCTTTCAATTTAGTATAAATAGTAGTATTATTTTAAAAACTAACAATCAGTATTATACCATCAAAATTACATTGTACAAATATGTATTTGTTATCATTTAATATATTTTTTCATCTCCAAATAAAAGCTGGAAGCATCAAATGATGCCTCCAGCTTATCAACCTAAAGTCTTAAAGTCCATAAAATCGGTGCTAGTTATCAATTCTCCGTTAATATATTTTACAGTAATCTGAAATAGTTCTGCTTTGCCCAGCATTTGCACACATTCTACCAATTCATCCACTTTAGATATTATGCAGTGCTTCAAATCACTCTTATCTACAGAATACTTTTCCAATACTGCTCCTCCTTGTTTTATTGCTTCAACCCTACTGCACTTCACCTCCTATATAAATCGCAGAAATAATTCACAAAGTAATAAATGAGTTTCTGCGAGAATGAATCAAGGCAATATAATCACACAAAGCTTCCTTTTGTGCGTTATATTTGGATGTGGAATAGTACAATTATGTTAATTTGTTTTCGCAATATTAATCTATGAAAATATATGCTAATTTTATTACAGAAAATGAAAATTATCCTTACTTATTGCAAAAACCCACATATAAA
Organism: Clostridia bacterium; assembly: GCA_035628995.1. Lineage (NCBI taxonomy): Bacteria > Bacillati > Bacillota > Clostridia > Clostridia bacterium. The sequence continues at coordinate 166,672 of DASPIR010000010.1, forward strand.
AAAAAGGCAGGAAACTTCCTGCCTCTCTTTAACAATTTAGCTATACCTTAAATTTTGACATGGCCTCCATGAGGTTTTTAGCGCTGTCTTTGGTATTACTGCCCTGCGCCAGCACTTCATTAGAGCGTTCAACTATAACAATCGTCTTCTGTGCTATGCTCTGTGTTCCCTCTGCCGCTTCACTGTTGGAAGCTGTTATTTCATTTATAGCGGTGACCATGCTCTCCATCGACGCTGACAATTCTCCCGCAGTTGCACTGAAATCATTAACAAGGGATGAAATAAATTCAGCATCCTTCTTGTATTCCCCTGTGGCATCGAGCATAGTATTATAATCCTTATTCACATCTGTAACCATAAAGTTCAGAAGATTGTTGGAGCTATCTGACAGATTGTCCACCGACTGGACTACAGTATTTGTAATTTCCTGTATTTGCACTGCGGTCTTGTTGGAAGTTTCCGCAAGCTTCCTTATCTCATCAGCAACTACCGCAAAGCCTCTCCCTGCCTCTCCTGCTCTAGCCGCTTCAATTGCAGCATTTAAGGCAAGCAAGTTGGTCTGGTTTGTAATCTGTAATATTGCATCTGCTAGAACATTTATCTGCTCTACAGCTTTTGCATCTGCCAATGCTTTTTCCAGCTTATCCTTCACCTCGTGAAGAACCTTCATTGCGCTTTGCTGTGATGTTGCAAAGCTTTCACTGAGTATTTTGGCTTTATTGCTTATTTCTCCTGCCGCCACAACACCGCCCTGGGCTTTTGCCGCTATTGATTCAACAGCCCTGTCAATCTCAGCAGAGGTAGCGTTCATTTCCTCCGCAGAGGCAGCCATCTCTTCCATTCCTGCGGACATTTCCTCGGTAGTGGCAGACACATCCTCAATCTGCTCCCCAAGGCTCGATATATTACCAATGGCTTTGTCTATAACTTCGTTAACATTCGATGCCTCAGCTTTAACGCTATTAACGGCATCCTTAATAGAATTCTGCATCGTATCAATGGATTTTGCCAGAACTCCGAACTCATCTTTTCTATTAATAAACTTCTTGGGTAATTCCCTCGTAAAGTCTCCAGAGGAAACGATATTTAGATGTTCAACTGCCGACTTTACTGGTTTTGCTATAGTTCCGGATATTATGAAAGCAAAAACAAGACTGAGCAGTACAAACACAATTGACATTGTGGCTATTGAAACCTGCAAGCCGTTCAATTGCTTCAATACCTCGCTCTTGGGTGCTTCCACCCCTATGGACCATTTAGTGTTTTTTATAGGTGCATATCCGATGTACTTAGCTAACCCTCCATCTTCATATTCACCGATGGAGGCTTCCCCCTTAATCATCTTTTCCTCTATGTTGGCAAGAGACTGGAGCGTGGTATCCTTCTTAAGCTGTTCAAAGATGTTGTATTTGTCAGAGACCAATTGCTTGTTGATATTAGCTATGGTTGTACCATGCTCATCAATTATAAATGACTTTCCGGACTCTCCAACGGTTATATCCTTTGTAAAATCGCAGAGCTCAAATCCATCTTTTGCAGCAACAAGAACTCCGACAACTTCGCCAATATAAAATATCGGTACCGAATAAACAATCTGTATAGCATTAATGTCTTTATCGATAAACGGTTCAGTTGCAACATTTTCGCCGTTCATTGACCGCTTGAAATAATCACTGTCGCTTACGTTTCTAGAGCTGCCATTTGTTGGGTAGAGTACTCCATCCTTTGATACAATACCCATCCACCTATGGAGGCCCTTTGCTGATTCTTCATACAATATTTTAAGTTTATCATCCATTTGGACATTTATATCCACTATTTCATACCTGGACGCAACCGATTTCAGTGCTGAAAGGTTTCCATTTATCCTGCTTTCCAGAACCTTTGCAGACTGCTCTGCCACTATGGGCAATGTTTCCTTGACCTGATTAGTAAGGGCGTTCGAAGAATAATAGTATGATGTTACTGCAAATCCTATACATACAAACAATAGCAGCAAACCCATTAGAGTGATCATTTTGGTTTTTATACTGTTAACTATTGAAATGTGTACTCTATTATGAGCTATTTTGCTTTTCTGCTGCTTTTTTTTGAAAAAATTAAACCTCATAAATTGTATTCCCCCTCTAATTTTGATTGACTAGGATAACATTCTCAATACATCCTTTCATCTTTTCATCGGGTTTGCCTTTATAATGTTTTACAATAAAAAACTTATATAGCTTTAAAAGATACAATTATTTTTATTATATACAGTCTATGCTATAAATGTCAAGATTCGACATTTAATTGACAATTTAACTTATATGTATGATTAAACAGCAAGATATTATAGCCGTAAAGCAAAGAAAAATCGTGACTCCTTGTCACGATTTTTCTTTTTATTCCGACACCAATCTTTTCTCTCCTGCTAATTCCTGTATCGGCTTTATATTCTGTGTCACTTCCATGGTGCCCATGTATACTCCGTTTTCATCCCTTATTGCAAAATATCTGATGTATACAAAAAGAGTGCCCATCTTTATCCAAAAATCCTCATGATCTTTTCTACCTGCTTTAAAGTCCTCCACCAGCTTTTCAACTATATGAACACTTGCCGGTGGGTGGCAGTTGTGCACCTGCCTTCCGATAATAGCCTTGGTCCTGGGGAATATTCTTTCCTTGCCTTGGGAGAAGTATTTGACCGCACCGTCCTTATCTACAAAAGTAATGTCCAGTGGAAGGTTGTTGAACATCAAGTTAATTTCCTTTGCCGTCAGCAGCCCTGTTTCAAATTTCAAATTACCATCAGTCACACTTTGTCCTGTCTGGTTCTGTTTTTCTACAAGGTTAGTCCTGGCAGGCTTCCATTTGCCCTGTGGCCCTACAAGGCAATAGCCTATTTCATCGCTTTCGTCCTCAATCACCAGCCACTCATCCTCTGACAAGGTATCCATAACCATTGGAAAAAGGATATTCTCTTCCTTAAATATCATTTCAATCACTCTATTCGCTGCCTCTTCAGCGTCCTTAGCAATCTGCTCCTTATCCCCATTATAGCTTTGAAGCATTGCTTTTACTCCCTTTATAGCAGCTCTTATCTCATCATCCACACCCCACATCACCTTTGGAGGAGCTGTAATACCATACTTCTCCATATAGGGGAACAGAAGATTTTCTTTCCTGCTGTAGTGCTTATCTATATCCAGAAGTAAATTGATAATCTCCAGGGTTTTAAATATATTCTCCTTGCTGTCTGTTGTTTTGAACTCCTCTAAAGTGGGCTTCAGTCTTTCGTTTATGAGCTTTTCCAGCTCCCTATTTTCCAGCTTGAAGGTATGCACCGGATGCCCCGGTGTTTCCTCCGGTCTTTGCACCTTATGAATATCCTCAATTGAACCTTTAAAAACCGCTGCATGAACATCACAAAGGTTTTGTATTTCTTCCACAGGCATACCGTCCATAATCAAGGCCTGCTCCATTTCTGATATCTCTGAGGCGGATACCCCCCTAATAAGCTCTTCAAACCTTGATTTTACATCTTCAACAGTTTTACCTGCATGCAGCTCCATAATAAGCTCTTTCAATATCTTTTGCCTGTACTCTCGGTTGTTTATGATTTCACTCATTCTATATCACTCCTTAATCTTTTACAGTATATCCTTTACTCTCAAACACCTGCTTTATTTTTTCCAAGCTTATGCTTTTCATTGCTGCTCCTTTTGGAATAGTCATAAAACGTCCAGCGGTATTCAGCATGCCCTCATTGGCTATGCTCTCAAAACCTAATTCCTTCATGATGTTCACTATTTCCGGGTTCTCTCGTGAAAGCTCATACACTGTCTTCTTTAAATCAATTTCCTTTGACATACCAACAGCTCCTTACCCTAAATCAGATTCCAAACCATGCCCTGCCGCCAGATAGCCTCCTTTCAATTGTCCAATATGGCTATTCTTTGCATTTTTAACATGATTTATTAGATTTGCCCTCTCTATGCTTAAGTATTGATATTGATGTATTTTCCAGTAATTTCATATTAGCATATTATATTTCTCATATATGTGATTTAAATCATATTAAATGGTAGAATTTATCACTTTCAGAACATTGTTCAATAAAAAAAACTCGTCGTTTCGACGAGCTCTTTATTGCATTAATCTTCACAAGCAGCATAAACCTTATTTCTGCCTTCTTCTTTCGCTTTATACATTGCACTATCTGCCTGCCTTGTAAGCTTGTCAATGCTTTCCCCTTCTCGTGGAATGCACGAAGCCACCCCAAAGCTCCCAGTTATTTTTATTGGTTCCTTGAGATACAATAGATTTATATCCAGGTCAAAGACAGCTTTTCTCATATGTTCTGCTATTCTTTTCCCCTGTTCCAGCCCTGTATTCGGCAAGCAGACAGTAAATTCTTCACCCCCCTGGCGGCCTATATAATCATAAGGTCGACAGACATCAGACAAACATTTTGTAACCTTTTGCAGTGCAAGATCACCAACAGGATGGCCATGCACATCATTGATATCTTTGAAAAAGAAAAAGCTCGCCGTTTCCGACGAGTTCCGCTTCTAAGTTTTCCTTGAGTCTCTATAAAGCTTGACCCGAGGTGCTTTTATATTTCCATATGGCAAACTTTATCGCTGTGTAAGTAACCACAGGAGGTAAAGCGTCCTTTATCGGCTTTAGCTTTTCAGCACCATAGGTTTCGATTGCCTGCATAATTTCTGATTCCATATCCTTTGGAATGAAGCATTCATATTCAAGGGACAAGCCCTTTTCTAAACAATCAATCAGATGCCCTTCGATTGTCACCTGTGATAATCCTCGTTCCTCGCAAATTTCCCTTAGTGATTTACCGCTGGTATACATCTCATAAGTAACAAGCCGAGAGTCCTTTTTCGGTTCGTTTGCAGAGCGGCCTTTTTCCCTTTCTGCCGGCTTAATCTCTGGTACTATAATATTTTTCTCACCGATATACTCATTTATTAATTTTATAAACCGTTCTCCATACTTTTCAAGCTTGAACTTTCCTACACCAGATACATCAAGCATTGCTTCCCCGGTTGTCGGCAGCTTGGCACACATATCATTCAGGGTTGCATCTGAGAATACCACAAAGGGCGGCACACCCTGCTTATCAGCTATTTCCTTTCTTAGCTGGCGCAATATTTCATATAACTCTTTATCTATATTGAACCCTGATTTTTGTGCTTTGGGCTGCTCTTTTGCTATTAAGCGCTTTATATGCAGCTGGTCGCTATCCGTTAGCAGGCTGTTAGCTTTTGCATTCAAGGCAAGCACTGGGTATTTCTCGCCTTTTATATCTATAAAGCCCTCCGAAATCAAATATGCGATAATTTCTTTGATTGTCTCCTTTGAATAATCCTTCATAATACCATAGGTTGTCAGCTTATCGAAACCCATGGTTTTTAACTTTCCAGAATTCGAGCCTTTCAATACATCAGTAACCACACCGCTTCCGAACCTCTCGCCAGTTCTTTTGATGCAAGAGAGTATTTTCTGTGCCTCCAGAGTTATATTTGTCTGTTCAGTATTGCATACACAATTTCCGCAGTTATCGCATTCTGACTGTATATCCTGCTCCCCGAAATAGTTTAATATGTATCCCCTTAAGCAGCTATCTGTGTTGCAGTAATCAACCATTTCCTGCAACTTTTTATAGTCACTGGCCTTATCTGTATTCTCCCCACTATTTTCAATAAGAAATTTATTCATAACTGTATCCGCTGCACTATATAGCAGAATACACTCGGCTTTTTCTCCATCCCGGCCTGATCTGCCTGCCTCTTGATAATAGTTTTCCATGGTCTTTGGCATATTATAGTGGACAACATATCGGATATTGGACTTATCAATACCCATTCCAAAGGCATTTGTCGCTACAATAACCTGTGCCCGGTCATAAATGAATTCCTCTTGGTTTGCTGTTCTCTCACTGTCGTTAAGTCCTGCATGGTATCGAGTTGCCCTGATACCCTTTTTATTAAGCTTTTCCCATACACTCTCGACGGTCTTCCTGGTTGAGCAATAAACAATACCTGAACTGCCGGTGTTTTTCTTAACATAATCTATGAGGAATCCGAATTTATCACTAGGCTTGTCCACCTCAAAATACAGGTTTTCTCTATCAAATCCCGTTACTAAAACATAAGGCTTTTTAAGCACTAATAGTTTTTCAATATCATTTTTAACTTGTGGGGTCGCAGTAGCTGTAAACGCGGCTACAGTTGGGCGTTTGGGCAGCTTTGCTATCATATCGGCTATCTTCGTATAGCTTGGTCTAAAGTCATGCCCCCACTCAGAGACGCAGTGTGCTTCATCCACAGCTACAAGAGATATGCTCATCCCCGAAATAAGCTCCCAGAAGCTCTCGGTATCCAACCTTTCAGGAGCGATATAAATCATTTTATACTCTCCGGCTCTCGCACCTGCAACCACACTCCGATATTCCTGCGTACTTAGTGAGCTATTGATAAATGCTGCCTTAATACCCATTTCATTCAAAGTATCCACTTGATCCTTCATGAGGGAAATGAGAGGTGAAATGACAATTGTTGTTCCCTCAAGTGCAAGTGCAGGTATTTGAAAGCATAGAGACTTGCCTGCTCCGGTAGGCATAATGCCCAGCACATCATGACCGCTCAATATTTTATCAATTATCGACTTTTGCCCTGGCTTGAATGTGGAATATCCGAAGTATTCCTGCAATATTTGAAGCGTTTTATCCTGCATAGTACCTTCTCCCATTGTCTTATTTAATTATTCTGCAAACATATGTTCTTAATATATTCTACTACGTTTTCCTAAAACTGTAAACAAACAAAAACTCGCCATTTCTGGTGAGTTAAAAAATTTTTTTTATTTACATACTCGCTTCTATAGTGCCATATATACAAGTTGTATCATCTCTCTTCTTAAACCTTAGATAACGCGTACAGTCATGATCATATTCTTCAATTTCGTAAAGCTCCTTACCAATAGTTGATAATCCTCGTTCCAGGACATTTTCTATGAATTCAAAGCTGTTTTCAACTCTGTTGAAAAGGTCTAGATATCTGGAAAAGCCGTCACTCATCATTAAAAAGTGCAGAGGCTGAAGAATCTCCAGTTCCCCTTGCTGCCCATAATCCAAGGCATTCTGTTCAAAGCTTAGTATGTAATAGCCGCCTTCTTCATTTCTATGTGACCTCTTTGCAAGGATTTCTAAAGTATGTGCTTTTCTAGCTTCTTCGAAGCTTATGTTTTGAGATATGCGTGTGTGGTCTATTTTCTTTAGAATAAACTTTTCAAATTCACCTAATGTGTCCTGTGTTAGATGTATAGCCTCTTGTCCATTCTTTATAATCAATGTGGAATCCCCTAATAAGTAATATTCAAGTTGGCTGCTTTTTTGTCTGATAATTATTAGGCTGCTGGAAGGGTATTGATTTTTCTCTATTACTTGATAGTTCGTCGCAGTCCTATAAGCTTCATAGGTTTTAATTACCGTTTCTTTAAGGATTTCTTTTAGTCCTTTTGAATCATCAAGGTTTTGAACTAATACCTCACTGAATTTATCGACAAACCATTTGGAATCAGATAATTCTCCTGTCTTAGAATCCGACAGACATGTAACCCCATCCATTAACCAAATGTAGTTTTTAAAGCAACCTATCCTATCTTCGTTGACATTACTATTCCCCTTAATTGAATATGTCTCTTTAATTATCATTTTAATACTATTCACCACCATTTAGATCAGTTACCATTATGGAATTTACTGATCTGACAACACCAGCACATGAACTATATGAATAAGCGATATCATTTAATTCAAACAACTCCTTTTGAGTTGTATAAGCCAGGAAAGATGATGCCCCGCCATCTATGTTCATAAGGTATTCAACATCACCAAACAATATTTTGGATATTTCAATTAAATCAAAATAATCCGCCCCTGCACTTCTCTTGTTCCTTCCAGAACAGACCAGCGTGAAAAACTTATTGTCCTTAGTCAATCCTATTGCTGTCCTTGGGTGCTTTTCTATTTTGTGTATTTCTGATTCCTGAGTCTGCATCGATAGCTGTGTCAGCCAACCCTCGCAGGTCAATTCATCCCTAAGCTTTTTCTCTGTGTCAAATTCCATGCCGTCATAAATCAGGAACATACCCCCGCCATAACACCATTCATATTCATCATAGTCATATAAGTATAAATCAAAATGAGTCTGCCCGATATCAAAATAACCATCTGAATCACAGCTCATATCAGGAAATAATAAATCCCATCTTTCCAAACTGAGTGAAATAACAACGCCAATGCTGGGTAATATGACATCTCCTTTTCTAATACATGTGATGGAATCATCTACACATATTATGTTTACTCTGTTTTCCCCGACTTTTTTGCGATAATGGTTGTACTCTTTATGGCCATTCTCCATGACAAATGGTGTGTATAGTGTGACATCCCCGTTTGTATCGCTGTTAATGTCACATTCCTGCCATTTTATTTCAACATTATTTACAATTACTTTACCTGATTTTAAAGTCTTTCTGAAAAATTCGATTGCACCGTTTTTCTTCTTACCAATTGCTGCCTTGTTGTATAAAGGAAATGTCTCGTGCCTTCCATATATATTGCTTTCGAGCTTATAATCAATATGCCAGCCATACCTGTAGATTCTTTCCCTTTCCCTTGACTTTCTTAAGCTATTGTACATCTCTATGGTTTTAAGTGTTATAAAAAACATAAAATTAGATACCAGGCAATCTCCATATTCATGATTTTTAAAATATGCTCTTGGATTCATTGCGTTGTTCCATGTTTTAATTGATATATTTAAATCTTTTGAATTATCAAGTTTAACATAGTTCACCCTGATATCATTCCCAAACCTGTCTTTATAGACATAATCATCTATATCTAAATAGTCATGCTTTTTCTTGATGTACCTTTTTATTAATTGCTGTGGTATATCACGGAAATCTGATTTGCTGATCCCTGTCCATTCATACTCTAAATCCAGCACTTTATCGGAATTGGAACTAACAAAAATAGATGGGAACTCCCCCAATAATGTATCAAGGTCTCTTTGATATGCCTCCATGCCAATTTGATTATATATCCAATCTGACATTCTATAGTTAAATGCAGTTTTTTCCACCAGGCTGACATGCTTTATCATATCGTATCCCCTTGGGATATATATGAAATGTATCTCTTCTTCATCGATTGAATTGGTTAAGGCTCTGGTCATCAATTCACTGGAACGGCAATATACAAATGCTTCCACATTTAATTTCTTAAAGGATGCCAGGCACCACTCACCAAAACCGATTAAAATGTCATTTGAACTCATTAATTGGATCTGGTCCATATCAAATCCATAGTAATAATAATCATCAACTATAAGATTCAACTCGTCTATTGGAATGTCTTCTGACCTAACCTTCAAATAACACTCCAGATCATTTTTTGTAACCATAGAATGAATACATCTTTCCTCTTTTACTATGATATAAATATTATCTGAATACTCCTTGATTTTTTTATATAGCTCAATCATCGCCCCCACATAAGTATAATCATCAATTATGAAGTATATGTTTTTAGTCTTATCATAGAGACTATCTAAAATATCACTCTGATCAATTCCTGTTATAGCAAGATGGTCGACCTCTCTTTTATAATAATTCGCTTTCATATCATCAATATATTGGCGGCAACCATTATCTAATAAGTTTCTTCTATAATTTATAACATCGGAATATATTTCTTCATCAGTTTTATCAGTCATATCCGGCAGTTTTTTAAAAAACCTTGTTAACTCTCCAATATATTCATCATAGATATTTTGTTCAATCAAACCCCTGCTCTTTAGCGTATCTAAAAAACCGTCTTTTACAAAACGGTTCTCAGTTGTCATATCTGCAATTATTTCTCTATATTGATATTGCTTTATCTTGGAATAACCTTCGAATTTTCCTCTGCTAAAGCTTCCCTTGATAAAATCATTATTCGCTATAAAACACATGGCTTACCCCTCATTACAATCATTTAATTAGATATAAACTCTTTAAACTTAGATTCTATATTCTCAAGTTCATATTCATCTATCGATTCTACAAATATTCTAATCATTGGCTCGGTCCCCGAAAATCTGCAAGTTAACCAACTGTTCTTAAAATATATTTTTAATCCATCGCTGTAATCTGTTTTCTCAATTTCATAATCAAAGCCAGGCAAAGCTTTTTGTTTGAATATCAGGTCTTCAAGTAGCACTTTCATTGATTTGTCTAAGCTGATATTATTTTCTCTAAAGAAATGTTTGCCATACTTGTTCTCAAGATTCTTAATAAGCTCCGAGACAGGTTTGTCAATTATTGATATCATTTCTAAAAATAGTGCCGTTGCGAATATTGCATCTTTACCCCTTATATGTCCTGCAATTGTCAGACCTCCGCTGCTCTCTCCACCTATAACGCAACCATGCTGTTCCATACCATTGCTTATATGCTTAAACCCCACCGGCACTTCGTAAGCAATTTGTCCGTATGAAGCTGCGATTTTATCCAGCAGGTGAGTCGTGGACATGTTTCTTACAACCGGACCCACCATCCCTTTATACTCTAACAAGTAATAATAAAGTAATGATAGAATCATATTAGGATGTATAAATTCGCCGTTTTCATCAAATACAGCGAGTCGGTCTCCATCACCGTCAGAACCGATACCCAAGTCATAGTCACCACTCAGAACGTGATATTTCAATCTCCCTAAACTCTCCAATGTCGGAGATGGTACTCTTTTACCAAAAAGTGTGTCGTGCCAATCATGAATGAGTTTACACTCACATCTAACTATGTATAAAATTGTCTGAAGATATTTTGCAGATACACCGTGCATAGGGTCTACAACAACCTTCAAATTTTTTCGCTTTATTGCATCCACATCAATACAATTTAATATGCCATCAATATACCGATTTTCGGGATTAATATATTCAATAAGACCTTTGTCCTTAGCCTCTTCACAGCTGATAGATTTTATCGCACCTATACTTGTCATTCTAGCCTCTAATTTATCTGTAAATTCTATTGATGCATCTCTTCCACCCTTTAGTATAATTTTAACTCCATTATATAAAGCAGCATTGTGGCTTGCCGTTACAGCTATTCCAAAATCCACACCCATTTCTCTGACAGTGAACATTGTCATAGGTGTCGGGCAAACGCTGTTTATAAAATATACTTTTATCTCATTTGCTGTTAATACCTGACTAATCCATGTAGCAGCTTCTCTGGATAAAAATCTTCTATCGTAGCTTATTACTATTTCTTTTCCATGCTCATGATCGTTTATTTCGTCTGCTAAGGATTGTGCCAAGAGTTCAATATTGGATTTGATAAATTCGTCTCCAATTATTGCTCTCCAACCACCAGTGCCGAATTTAATCATAGGTCTCATCCTTCCACTTCAAGAAGAAATTATTGACTACATAATGAGCGCATCTGCCTGTGATATTATAGTCACTCAACACTCCTATCCCCTTGAATGAACTCCACTTGTTGAGATTTTGATTGATATTTTCCTCAAGCATGCTGGTCAGCCCATCACCGAAGTATTGGACTAGCTTGCCTGTAAATATTACTTTATCCAGGTCCAATATAGCTATGATATTAGTCAATGGCTCAGAAATATATCCTGCTATTTCTTTAATAATGCTCCTGGCCTTTGAATCACCAGCTTTGTAAAGTCTCGCTAACTCCTCAATCGTCATACCAGTCTTTTCTTCAATAGCCGTTATAGATGCTTCGGTTGTTAAGCAGCCCTTTTGACCACATTTACATGTCCTAGGACCGTCAATAGAATATAATCTGACGTGGCCGAATTCCCCAGCGGCATTATTAGTGCTCCTCAGTAAATTTCCATTTAGGACCAGTGCTGCACCGATACCTCCACCGAGTTTTATTAGCATGTAATTATTTGTTTGTTCTCTTCCGTAATCTGTTTCAGCCAGAATATTAACGTCATTTTTTATCTGAACTGGAATATCCAAATACTCCAGTTCAGATAAAACATTGATTCCATCCAATCCTAAATTCTTAGATTTTATTACTACTCCATTCTTGTCATCAACTATTCCTTCTATACTAATTGCTATGCCCAGGATTCTCAAATTTTCAGCACTCTTACTAATCTTATCAATTACTTCTTTCAAAACATCTATTACATTTCTGTTCATATCTCTCATAATGTTCAATTTACTTATTTCATTACCTGCAGCATCATATAAGCCTGCATTAATTGATTCTACAGAAATTTCAACCCCTATGGAGCATAGCTGTTGATACCTGATAGACAGAGCCATGGGGTTCCGACCCAGTGCTTTGTTTTCTAAAGTAATCTCCTCAACCATGCCTTCATTTATTAGCTCTTTGACCAGATTTGTAATCGTTTGATTTGACATGTTTGTCATTTCAGCAATCTGAGCTCTGTAAATATTTTTTTCAGAATAAATTATTTCTAAAATTCTTCTCCTGTTGTTGATTTTCATTAAGTCTGGACTAGTAATTTTATTCATATCTACCTCTTATTTGAATATATCGTTTGCTTTATCAGCGATATTTTTCATGCCTTCGTCAACTGTCATCTCTTTATATGCAATTTTCTGTATTACTTCAGAAATAACGGATGAAAGTTTAGGATACTCTTCAATTGGTGGTCGAGCTACACCATAGGTCAAGACTTTAGCTGCTTCAATCATATGCGGGTTTTCTTTTCCGAACTCTGTATACCTGGTGCTCTCCCTAGCAGACTTTGCCACAGGCAGATAACCGGTTCTTATTGCCCACTCTGCATGATTCTCACCGGTTGTCATCCACTTCATGAACTTCAGGGTTTCCTGCTGCACTTTTTCATCACTCTTGAATATGAAGTAGTGGTTGGATCCGAGACCGCTAGCCAATTGATCCTTACCAGGAAGCATAGCTACGCCGACATTCATTTTCTGTTTGGTTATGTAGGTGTTTGCTGCGCCTTGTGTACCGATTGCCATTGCAACTTGTTTGTCAATAAACGGATCCTGTCCTACAGCAATAGGTGCATATCCGTCTTTTATCATTTTTGTATAGAAGTCCAGCGCTTCCAACCCTTTTTCATTATTAAAACCTATATTATTGCCTTCTTTATTCAATATACTCTGCCCGTTTTGCCACAAGAAACATTCCCAAGTCCATGCTGTTCTCTCATTTGGTGCAATGGGCAGCCAAACCCCGAATCTTTTCCCGTCTGACAGCTTCTTGGAGGTGTTGTATAACTCATCCCATGTAGTTGGGGGATTCTCTATCCCTGCTTCCTTGAACATATCTTTATTGTATATAAGTAAAAGTGTCCCTGCTTCAATCGGAACGGAGTAGATTTTATTCTTGTACATGCCTGCTTCCATGAGCCCCTTAGGAATGTCGTTCTTCCAAGCATCATCCATGATTGCTCCAACCTCAACCAGCTTTCCTGAGCTCTCCAAAACTCCTGTCCAGGTTGGGTAACCCCATAAAAGGTTGGGCTCTTGATTGGAAAGTACTGCAGATTGAACCTTTTGCAGCATTTCGTCGCCATTAGCAACAAATTTGGGATTGATTTTTACATTTGGATTTTCACTTTGATATTTCTCAATCATTTCAAGCAGCACTTCATTTTTATCCGCGGCATAGCCATGCCAGAACTCGACAACCACCGGCTCAGCTGCTTCAACAGCTGTCTTTTCCTGAGGTGCATTAGCCACGGTCGCCTCTTTAGCGCATCCGGCTAATGATAGTGATAATATTAGTACTAATACTAACATTAAGGCAATTGGTTTTTTTCCTTTCACGATGAATCCCCCTTTAAATTTATTGTTCTTTTCCCCCAGAAAAGGCTATACTCTCTATAACTTTTTTCTGGAATATTATAAACACGATAATTACCGGCACCAATGTCAGCGCAGTTCCTGCCATTAATGCACCCCAGTCTGTTTCTATCGCATTTATTTCCCTAAAGTAAGCCAGTCCTAACTGCAAGGTATATAATTCTTCCTTACTGACAATCAGTAGGGGCCAGAAGTACTGATTCCAGGCATAAATGAAGATTAATATAAAAGACGTAGCGAGAATTGGTCTTGAAATCGGTAGGATGATTTTGGTAATAACCTGAAAAGTAGTACATCCATCGATTATTGCAGCTTCTTCGATTTCTTTCGGTATCTGCATGAAGAATTGTTTTAACAAAAATACAATCAGTGCACTCCAAGCAAATGGAATTATTAGTCCAGCCAATTTATTCAACAGACTCAACTTTTCTAAAGTTAATATCATTGGTATCATAATCGTCTGAGCCGGCAGCATTAATCCGGACAGCAGAAGTATAAAGAGTATATTCTTACCCCTGAATTCCATTCTTGCAAAAGCATACGCTGCCATTACAGATGTTATCAATTGTCCAAAAATTATAAATGCTGTTACAATTAAACTATTGATGAAAAATCTTATAAAAGGAAAACTCGTTACAGCCTTTTTATAGTTATTGAGATTTATCTCACTTGGTATCCATTTTATCGGGATTGTGAATATTTCATTTGAAGGCTTAAAGGACGTAGACAGCATCCATAAAAATGGCAATATCATCATGCTTGCCAATCCGTATAAAATGACATATTTTGATACCTTCTTAATATCTTTCATACTATTTCTCCTCAACAAATTTCTTTTGGACTATTGTAATCAACACAGTCAATATAAACAGAACAAAGGCAATAGCAGATGCATATCCCATTTCATATTCAACAAATCCCACTTTATATAAGTAGGTTACCAACATTTCTGTTCTGCCTATCGGCCCGCCATTTGTTGTGACTTTGACAATATCAAATATCTGAAACAACGAGTATATGCTGCTTGATACCATAACGAAAAATATTGTAGGTTTCAGTAAAGGCAGTGTCACTCTAAAGAATTTCTGTACACTGTTGGCACCATCAATCTCAGCAGCCTCATAAAGCGTCCTGGGAATGGTCAGTAATCCCGCAATAAATATAACCATATTGTAGCCGATGCTTTTCCAGACACCTATTACAACAAGCGCTGCCATAGCTAAATCCGGATCTGCCAACCAAGTTTTCACTTCAATTCCAAATACAGATAATATTGAATTCAACAACCCATATCTATCCGGGAGAAATATCCATGCCCATACCACACCGACAGCTACTAGTGACACGATGTGCGGCAGGAAGTAGATTCCCTTCAATATCTGAAACCCCTTCAAGCTTTCGTTCATTAAGTAGCTAAGCACAAGCGAAATGCTTACAGATAGGGGAACGGTAAAAGCTAAATATATAAAGGTGTTTTTTAATGCGTTAATAAACTTCTCATCACCAAATAATCTTATATAATTGCTGAAGCCTACAAAGGTTTTATCTACTGAAAAACCATTCCACTCGAACATAGTGAGTATGAATGAATAGAATAATGGTATTAAGAAGAATATAGCAAACAGAATAAAAGTCGGAGCTATAAGCAAGTATGGAGTATATACCCGTTTGTTCAAGACTACACTCCCCCCCAATTAATCAAATCGTTTTATTAATTCGATTGTAAGCTTTTCCATCTTCTGTGTCAATATATTTTTCAAGTCATTTGATTAATATAAGAATTAAAGTTTTTACTCATTGACCCCTAAGCTAAACTAATAAAAAACAAACAAAAAAACTCGCCGCAAGCGACGAGTTCATTTTATACTATTATTGCTTAAGTGTATAATTCAAGCCCCATGTGTTGCCATAGCAATCGATCACTACTGCATGGTAAGCACCCCAGAAGGTTTTCTGCAGCTCATATTTCACAGTTCCATTTTTGCTTAATGCCGCATATATTCTGTTGATTTCTTCTTCGCTGTCAAGCTCTAATAATAGGTTCGCATTACCTGATGTTCTATCGCCGCTGAGAATATCTAAAAGATACAGCACGCAATCAGTATTAATGTGAAGCTCCGAATGGATTACCTTACCTTCAAAGCCTTTAAACATTTCTTTTCCGTCAGCCATCTGCACATTCTTTATTTCTCCGCCAAATACTTCTTTATAATATTCAAGCGCCGCTTTACAATCCATAACAAAAATCTCTGGTACAATTCTTTTCATTTGCTTTATCTCCTTTTTTTATATGTATTATAGTATTTAGCTGTCTTTCCCTTTAGCTTCCACGAAGCTTTTTAATGCAGACAGCTTGTTGTCCCAAAACCTCTCATAATATGAAAGCCACCTTTTCAGCTCCTGAAGGGGTTCCGGTTGAAGCATGTATCGTGTCTCTCTTCCAATCTTTCTTTCACTTACAAGACCTGCATCCTTCAGAATATGCAAATGCTTTGAAACAGCTGTACGGCTCATAGGAAAATGTTCACTTATTTCCATAACCGGCAGCTCTCTCCCAGCAAGCAGACTCAGCAGCTCCCTGCGGGTAGGATCTGCTATTGCTTGAAATACATCATGTTTAGGATAGGTATCCATCATTTTTATCACCCATCTTTTTACGTAAAATAAGCAATACGCAACCAATCGGTTTCTCAACGCAATTATATAACACCTTTTGGTTCCATGTCAAGTATTGTTTCATATTTCTCTTCAGTTTGTGATAAACTTATAGAAAAATACATTGATAAAATACTACAGATAGGCGGTGTTAATAATGAGCGGAAACATGGATATTCAGGAAGCAATGCTGGAGAAGAGGATATGGGCTGTGATAGGAGCTAATAACGATCCTGATAAATTCGGCAATATTATTTATAGGAGATTAAAATCCGAGGGTTATATAGTATACCCCGTAAACCCGATGTATGACAATGTAGAAGGCGATCAATGCTATCCGAATCTAGCATCATTACCTCAGAAACCTGAGGTTTTGGATATGGTTGTGTCACCTAAAAGGGGCAAGGCTTTTATTGAGGAAGCCGCCAAACTGGGAATAGAAAACATATGGCTGCAGCCAGGCACCTTTGATTTAGAGCTTTTAGCGTTAATAAAGGAAAAACAGCTGGTAGGCTTGCAGGCTTGCGTATTGGTTGAATTGGGATAGTAAAACAAAAACTGCCCCAAGGGGCAGTTAGTATTAAAACTACATATTTCAAACAATTTTAGTAGTGCTGCAATGATCTTTACGCATTTAAAAAACTATTAGCGTTCTTCCCTGAAATAGGCAATGCTTAATCCCTTCGGTCCCGCTTTTTCCTTTGACTTCTTCATGGAAACCACCACAAGTACAGTAATTGTTACCAGGTATGGCAGCATGTCTATGAAATACTGGGACACATTGATACCCATGCCTTGTATTCTAAAACCAATGATGTCCAACCCACCGAACAGAAAAGCACCAAATAAAGCTTTATACGGATTCCATGTGGCGAAAATAACCAATGCAACGGCTATCCAGCCTCTTCCTGCCGTAACGCCTTCCTGCAAGGCCGGTACATATACCAGGGACAGATACGCTCCTCCCAGACCGCAGAGCGCTCCACCCAATAAAGTATGCAAGTACTTATATAAAGCAACGTTTATGCCCGCAGCATCCGCTGCTCCCGGATTCTCACCGACAGCCCTCAGGTTCATTCCCCAGCTGGTTTTATAAAGATATATCCCCAACAGTATAGCTGTTAAATAACCCAGGTAAACAAAAGCGTCCTGTCTGAACAGTACCGGACCTATGATTGGAATATTTCCGAGCAATGGCACGGTAAATGGCTTGAAAAATAATCTCAAGGCTTCAGGTGCTATCTGTCCTATAAGGTCCTGGCCGACAAAATCTGCAAAACCTGAGCCGAATATTGTCAGTGTCAAACCTGATACTACCTGATTTGCTCTTAAGGTAATGGTTAAAAAAGCAAAAATAAGTGCACCGCATGCGCCAGCAATCATCGCTGCTAATAAAGCCAATGCTGCATTTTCGGTCGACATCCCGACCATAAATCCCATAACAGCACCCATCAGCATCATGCCTTCCACCCCAAGGTTCAGATTACCCGAACGCTCTGTTATGATTTCGCCGAGTGTTGCAAACAAAAGGGGTGTGCCTGCAATAACAGCCGCATGGAGAAAGGAAATAAGCGCGTCCATAATCAACCGACCTCCTTTCCCACAGTGACTTGATGTCTTTTTACCAATACAAACTTATATCGTACAAAAAACTCACTGCCCAATACGAAGAATAAAATGATTCCTTGCAGAATTTCTGCCGCTGCCTGAGGTATACCGAAAACGGTCTGTATATATGATCCACCCTCCAGAAGCGCTGCAAAAAGAACAGATACCACCAGAATAACCGGTGCACTCAAGGCGGCCAGCCAAGCGGTAATAATTGCTGTATATCCGACGCCGCCGGTAATTTCCACTGACAGTGTATTATTTACAGCAGAAGCCTGAATCATCCCAACCAGTCCACAAAGGCCGCCGCTCAGCATTATCGCTATTAATATTGTCTTTTTAATATTAATACCTGCATAACGTGCTGTATTAATACTTTCACCGATAACAGCGATTTCATATCCCTTTTTTGTGTGGTTGATAAAGATATGGATGAGAACTACCAATACAAGCGCAATCACCCAACCAATATGTACGCCAAACAACTCCGGCAGTATGGCATTTTCAGTAAAATTGGCTATTTTGGGGAATCCAAGGGACTTTGGATCCCTCCAGGGTCCGTATTGTAAATATGTAACCCACTTGATTCCAATATAATTCATCATTAAGGTAACAATAGTTTCATTGGTTCCCCACTGTGCCTTAAAAAAAGCCGGTATAAGTGCCCAGAGCCCGCCGACCAACATTCCGGCAAGTATCATTAAAAGCAGCACAATAGGTCTGGACATGTCGCCCATTTCCAAGGCTATAAAGGTTGCAGCAAATGCACCCATTGCAATCTGCCCTTCTCCCCCTATATTCCAGAACTGCATGCGGAATGCTATCCCGATGCCCAAGGAAGTAATGACCAGCGGAATCGCTTTTACAATGGTTTCTTTTACTCTATAGGCTGTTCCAAAAGCACCCTGCACCATTTTTATATAAACATCTATAGGATTCAGACTCAGAAGCAGGATAAAAAGTGAAGAGGCAATAAGAGCCAGAATAATAGCGCTTATTCTAATGGCAGCAGCTTTTATTCTGCTAGGTTCACTTTTCTTAATTGCACGTATTGTCATTGGCATTATCATCCTTGCTCGTTTCCTCCTCTTTCATTAAATTTACGGAACCTGTCATCATCAGGCCGATTTTTTCCTTTGTTATTTTCCTTGCATCAACTATGCCGGTTATCTCTCCGGCACATAAGACCATGATCCTGTCGCATAGCTCCAGTAAAACGTCCAGGTCTTCCCCGATATACAAAACCGCGACACCCTTTTGTTTTTCCTCATTTAAAAGATCATAAATCGTATGACATGAATTCACATCAAGGCCTCTTACAGGGTATGCGGTTATCAAAACCTGAGGTTTTGAATCCAGCTCCCTTCCCAATAATACTTTTTGAATATTGCCGCCTGACAGCATGCGCACCGGATGCTTAATTCCGGGAGTTTGAATGTCAAGCCGTTTGATAATCTCCAGGGACTTTTGTTCTGCTGGTTTTCTGTTTATAAAGATACCCTTCTGTCTTTGATACATCTTAAGCACTATATTATTAACTATATCCATTGAGGCTACCAGTCCCATCCCCAATCTGTCTTCGGGAATAAAGCTCAGGCTGACCCCCTTTGTGATAATATCTAAAGGAGACTTCCCAACCAGGTTTTCTCCTTCAAAAAGAATCTTTCCCTGCTTCACCGGATATAAACCTGCAATAGCTTCACATAACTCCTTCTGTCCACTGCCGGCAACTCCGGCAATACCCAGTATTTCTCCTGAATATATATCGAAATTCATTTCTTTAAGTACTTTAACACCTTCCGCATTTATAGCACTTAAATCTCTAACTTCCATCGCTGCTTTACTTTTTTCCGTCTCAACCCTCTTAATGGATAGATCTGCTGGACATCCCATCATCAACTCTGTTAAAAGCTTGGGGTTAGTGGATACCTTGTCTACGGTCTTTACGGTCTCACCCTTGCGCAGGACAGTGATGCGATCTGCAACTTCCATAACCTCGTTCATTTTGTGTGTGATAAAAACTACCGCACAGCCTTCTTCCTTCATACGGTTCATGATTTTAAAAAGCTTTTCGGTTTCCTGAGGTGTCAATACTGCCGTCGGTTCATCCAATATCAATATCTCAGCACCTCTATAGAGCACCTTTAATATTTCCAGAGTCTGTTTTTCGCCCACCGACATGTTATAGACCTTTTTATCCGGATCGATATCCAGTCTGAACCGCACCGACATCTCTCTGATTTTTTCCGAAAGTGCCTTCTGATTTAAGAAGAAACTGTTCTTCTGACCAAGAATGATGTTTTCTTTAGCGGTTAGAACCTCTATCAGCTTGAAATGCTGATAAATCATACCTATCCCTGCTTTTATCGCATCCTTTGGCGCTGCAAACTTTACATCCTTGCCTTTTACAAAAATAGAACCGCTGTCGGGGGTATAGACCCCAGACAGCATGTTCATTAATGTACTCTTCCCTGCACCATTCTCACCCAGCAGAGCATGTATTTCACCCTTCCGGACGGCAAGGTTAATATCTTTGTTTGCAACTACTTTTCCGAAGGACTTATTAATATTCTTCATTGAAATATAGTTGTTTTCCATCTTTTTTACCTATCCCAATTATTTTATCTTGCCTTCAACACCTTGTACAAACCAATCAACGCTCATCATCTGTTCAAAAGTCATAGCAGAACCTTCTGGTATCTTCACAGCACCAGTTTGATCTTTTAATGGGCCTGCAAATACATTAAGTGAACCGTCAATTATAGCAGCCTTAGCTTTATCAACAGCTGCCTGTGAGCCTTCTGCTGCGTTTTCTGTAAGCGGTGCAAGGTCGATCATACCATCTTTCATATCACCGTAATAGTTTTCTTGCTTCCAGTTGCCATCCAATATTCTCTGTACTTCTGCTGCATAGTATTTACCCCAATGCCATACCGGTGCTGTCAGGTATGCTTTTGGCGCTGATGCTCTTGTGTCCAAATCATATCCAATTGCCCAAACACCTTTTTCTTCAGCAGCTTGCTGTGTTGCTGTTGTATCCTGATGCTGTGCCAATACGTCGCAGCCTGCATCCAATAAAGCCTTTGCTGCTTCTTTTTCTTTCGCCGGATCATACCAAGTATGTGTCCAATTCACCTTTACAGTAATATCTTTATTAACTGACTGAGCTCCCAGTGTATATGCATTGATGCCTCTTACAACCTCGGGAATCTCAAACGCTGCTACATAACCAAGCTTGTTGTTCTCGGTCCTCAAGCCTGCAACTATACCGGCAAGGTATCTGGCCTGTTCCATAGCGCCGAAATAATTGGTGAAATTCGGACCGCTCTTGTAGCCGGAAGCGTGATAAAATTTAATGTCTGGATGTGCTTTTGCAGCTTTTTCTACAAAGTCCATATGTCCGAAGGAGTTTGCGAATATGACGGTACAACCCTGATCGATCAAGTCATTCATTACTTTTTCGGCTTCGCTGGACTCAGGAACTCCTTCCTTGAACATCGTTACAATTTTATCTCCAAGCTGCTGTTCAAGATATAGTCTGCCTTCATCATGTGCCTGAGTATAGCCGCCATCATTGGCAGAGCCTATGTAGACAAAACCGACCTTAAGCGGTTCAGCCTTTGGTGCTTCTGTGGGCGCTGCTGCTGGTGCAGCTGCTGCCGGTTCTGTCTTTGGTGCACAACCTGTGAGCATGATCGCAAACACCATAACAAGTACTAAGAGTAAACTAATGGTTTTTTTCATACTGATTATTCCTCCCCAAATTTGATTATAGTAGTTCATTGCAAAATCATTATATTATTAAATAACACGATTTTGCGGGCGTATCTTGAAGGAATCCCCCTCATTTCTCGTAGGATATCGTACGTGCATCATACAAAACCATACTAAAAAGAGGAAATTTCCTTGCAATCTAACTATTCTTACAGCCTACTAATAATTCCATAATTGATATTAAATTGACTAATCAATCTAATATCAATTATAAATCCATACGATTTAATATCCGTCTATGCTTGTCCTAATTAAGAAAACTTTCTTTCAAGGCAAAAATAAAACTCCCAGAATTTATTCTCATCTGGGAGTTTATATGCAGGTTTGAATCTTTGTGCTCTATTATGGACTATTGATATGAAACATTCCTTCATGTGTCTTATGTATTCCGGAATATCCTTAGCCCGTAATTTAACACAAAAATGTCATAACATCTAATATATAAACAACCCGTAGTCCGGTAATTCAAGGTCACCTGGTAGAAACACTTAGACCACATTTCTAAGCATATACAAGCCGCTAGTTTCTTTCAGAAACTGTTTATTAGATTATTTTCTCCATATTCATTACTCAATTGTTATTAATCTTACAATATTATGTTAGTATCTACACCATATTTTACTATAAAAGTGCACGGAATACAAGCATCTAATTGCACAAAGTGCTTTGTATATTTACTTATCATTCAGCACTTTCTTCACTGCATTAAAAATCTTGTTGTATCCTGTGCAGCGGCACAAATGTCCGGAAATCTCACGTTTTATCTCTTCGTCAGAGTATTTCTTGCCACTTTCTACAATAGCAGTTGTTGTAAGTACAAGTCCGGGTGTGCAGAAACCGCATTGTATAGCCCCTTCTTCTATAAAGGCCTGCTGTACTTTAGATAATTCACCGTCTTTGGAAACCCCTTCAATGGTTGTTATCCTTTTTCCGTCAGCCCATACTGCCAGAAAGATACATGAATTAATCGCAGTTCCATTTATCAGCACCGTACATGCACCACATTCACCAACGGAGCAACCCTGCTTGACTCCTGTAAAATGAAGTCTGTTTCTCAGTACCTCAAGCAGGGATTCTTTTATATCAACCTCAAGTGAATACGCCTTATCATTTACTATCATGCTAATTTTTTTCATTTCATTCAATATCAGCACCTCCGCTTCTGCGAACAGCTTCCTTAAGCGCCCTGATTGTCAGTATTTCAATCAAATGCTCTCTATAAGATTTTGAAGCACGCCAGGAATCTCTGGCTTTTGAGGATTTTATGGCATACTTACCTATCTCTTTCAAGGTTTCCTCAGTAATATCCTTACCTCTGGCATAAGTCTCAGCTTCAGTGCATCTTATTGGCGTTGGAGCTGCGACTCCTAAGGCAATTCTTACATCTGTGAATTTTCCGGCCTCTGCCTTGCAAACTACCGAGACCCCAAGTATTGCGATATCCATTGCTTTTCTGTTGCTGTATTTTATATAGCAGCCACTGGTTTTCCGGTAGTTATCTTCTGAAATTAAAATGTTAGTCAATATTTCTCCAGGTAATAGATGTACTTTCCCAGGTCCTGCATAAAATTCCCGGACTTGAATTATTCTGGTTCCTGCAGGGCTAACCAATTTCAAAGCTGCATCATATGCAAGCATTGTGGTTGCACTGTCAGCCGATACAGCACCATTACATATATTACCCCCAATTGTACCCATGTTTCTGACCTGGGGTCCACCAACGGACACTGCTGCCTCTGACAGGACCGGTAAGTACTTATTTATGATGTCATTCCGGAATAATTGAGCAAAGGTAGCCATTGCACCTATAGAAATTGTACCATCTTCTAAAATGCTGATTTCATCCATCCCAGCGATATCTCTTAAGCTTAAAAGCTCAACTTCGGAGAGTGTGCCATTATGCATACGGACCAACACATCTGTGCCTCCTGCAATAATTTTCAAATTCGGATTGCCAGAAAGCATTTTCAAAGCGACCTCAAGAGTTTCAGGTTTCTCTATATTTATAATATCAAACATTCTCTAGTCTCCTTTCTAAAGCAATCCGCTTTCTTTCATTTTTTCAAAAACCGCCTGAGGGGTCATAGGTATTTTGTTAATTGCTATTCCTGTTGCATTCAGAACAGCGTTTCTCACTGCCGGTGCAGGAGAAATCGTTGTATTCTCACCCAGGGATTTTTGTCCTACGGAGCCTGCAGGATCAGGTATCTGAACAAATTCAGCCCCTATATCCGGTGTATCCATTATAGTCTGAAGCTTGTAGTCCAGGAAATTGTTGTTTAAAGGAGCACCTGTCCTTTGGTCAAAGAGCATTTGCTCCGACAAGGCATACCCGAGGCTCATGCTGACGCCTCCATGCACTTGCCCTTCTGCAAGCAGCGGATTGATTATCACGCCTGAGTCATGTACGTTATATATCTCGATTACCTCTATCCTTCCGGTCTCAATATCCACCTCAACCTCTGTAAAGGTAACTCCGTACGCCATGGCATTTATTCTGCAGTTTGCAGTAACATCGCTTGTTATTGGTGCGGCGTTTACCAAGTCATAATAGGACTCCATTGCAATATCTTCCAGAGTGCAAATCTCTCTGCCTAGCTTTTTTTCTATAATCCTTGCATTCCTTATATCCAATTCATCAATACTTAAACCGACTTTTGGGGCCGCCAGCTCAAGAACCTTCTGTCTGGCTTCCTCTGCAGCCTTTTTAACAGCCGCGCCTGAGACAAAGGTCTGTCTTGAAGCATAAGACCCTAAGTCAAAGGGCGTCACATCGGTATCCTGCTGTGACACGATATGAACCATATCGAAAGGTAAGCCAAGTACTTCAGCAGCTATTTGCGACAGAACGGTATCGCTTCCCTGTCCTATCTCTGTGGCACCGACCTGAAGCTGTATTGAGCCATCCTGATTCATCACAATCCTTGCTCCTGCTATCTCAAACCCATGGGGACTGGTTCCTGTCGCATAACTGAAGCAAGCCATACCCAGCCCTCTTCTCTTTATACCTCTTTGATCCTGGTATTTTTTCAACTTCTCATCCCATTTAATCAGTTGTTTTCCCTTTTCAATGCATTCAGGAAGCCCGAAGGATCGTACTACAATTTCAGAATGGGGGTCCACCTTTCCAAGACTGATAAGGTTTTGCTTCCTGAATTCTATCGGGTCCATATTCATTGCCCTGGCTATATCTTCTACATGGCTCTCCAATGCATAGAATATCTGAGGACAACCATATCCCCTCATGGCCCCTGCTGCAGGTAGGTTTGTATAAACTGTTTTGGGCTCATACTTCATGGAATTGAAATCATAAAGCAGCCTGAACTTTCCACCTGCGCTAAGCACAATAGTATGCCCATGAGAAGCATAGGCTCCGTTATTGCTTACAGGCTTCATACATAGGCTGAGAAGCTTCCCTTCTTTTGTTACTGCTGTCCTTATATAGAACTTCATGGCATGGCGGGTTCTTGTATCTATGAAGCACTCTTCTCTCGTCAAGGCATAGCGCACGGGCTTTCCATTGACCGCCAGGGACATGGCTGCAGTAAGAGGTTCTATTATTACATCCTGCTTGTTTCCGAACCCTCCTCCGATATATGGCTTGATGACTCTGATTTTCCCCCAAGAGATGCCAAGAGCTTGGCCAACTATCCTTCTTACTATTTGCGGAATCTGTGTTGAGCTTACAATTACTATACGTCCGTCTGCATCCACATAAGCATATGCGCTTTGTATCTCCAGATGGCAGTGTTGAACTATACTGGTTTCATAGACGCCTTCAAAAATACGGTCAGCTTTCTTAAAATCCGCTTCAGTGTCTCCTATCTCCTCACTTGTTGCGCCCAGGATATTGTCCGGTCTTTCTTCATGAATTGTAGGAGCACCTGGCAAAATTGCCTTCTCCGGATCTAATACAAAGGGAAGAATCTCATACTCCACCTCAATCAGCTTAAGAGCTTTCTCTGCAGTTAGTGCATCTACAGCTACTACTGCTGCAATACCATCACCGACAAACCGTGCCTTATCCGTAAGAATCAACCGATCATCCACATCTCTATGCTTCGGATTTAAAGACCATGGATGACCCGCAGTTGCATACTTTATCCCAGGTAAATCCTCATGGGTAATTACAGCCTCAACACCAGGCAAGGCTCTTGCTTTGCTCACATCAATACACTTTATAATCGCATGGGCGTAAGGACTTCTCAAAACCTTCCCTACAAGCATATCCCGTTCGAAGAAGTCATCAGCATACTTTGCTTTACCTGTTACTTTGGCGACTGCATCTAACCTAGTCACTCTTTTCCCCACTACATCAAATGACATATTTTCACCTTCAATCAAGCAAATTTTCACATTTTAGAATCGTTTCCAAACAGCGCTGGCCAATTCACGGCTTCTCGCCATCATTTTTTCTTCATCGATATTAACCAATTTTCTGTCTTCCATTACAACCTTGCCGTTAACAATTGTTGTATCAACGAAACGCCCATTGATGCCGAACAGCAGATGACCGTTTATATTACCTGCATTTATTGGCGTCGGAGGATTGTAATCAACAATGATTACATCAGCCAAGGCGCCTTCTTTCAAAATTCCCACTTCTCCATCAATAAATCTCTCAGTTATTTTCTTGTTATTGACAAACAGCATTTCAGGAATTTCACCCCAGGCAACCTTTGAATCTCCTTTAACGTGTTTATGAATGATATTCCCAACCTTGTAGGATTCCATCATGTCTGCTGTATACCCATCAGTGCCCAAGCCCAAAAGAATGCCTTTATTGAACATTTCAAGCACCGGTGAAGCGCCTACTGCATTTCCCATATTAGACTCCGGGTTATGGACAACGATTGTGTCCTTTTCTTTCAGCATATCCATTTCCTTCTCTGAAATGTGAATGCAATGAACTGCTATGGTCTTATCAGAGAGGACTCCTGTATCGTACCACCTTTCTATAACACCTTTGCCATACTTTGCCTTTGAATCTTCCAAGTCTTCAATGCCTTCCGCAGAGTGCACATGAAAGCCCGCATTCAAGCTATTGACAGCATCTAAACACTTATCCAAAGTCTTTTCTGAAATGGTCATGGACGCATGAAGTCCAAACATGCCTTTGAGCATATCATCCTTCTTGCTGTTGCAATATTTTATGAAGTCCGCATTTTCAGCAATACCTTCTTCTGCGATTTTCTCACCATCACGGTCTGAGGTTTCATAGCACAGATTGCTTCGAACTCCAATATGTTCCGCTGCCTCAGCGATTTTAAACAAGCTGCCTGTAATTGCATAAGGACTTGCATGATGATCAAAAACTGTTGTCACACCATTTTTCACCTGGTCAATCATTGGACCAACCGCACTATAGTACACATCCTCAAGGGTCAATACCTTGTCCAGTCTCCACCATAAGCCCTTCAAGATGTCAGAGAACTTTTCTGCCGGTGGGCTGTCGTTGGACATACCTCTGGCAAAAGTACTGTAATAATGCATATGTGTGTTAATAAATCCTGGCATTATAAGCTTTCCTTTTGCATCTATGAACCTTGCTGTACTATATTTCTCTTTAAGGCCTTGGGTCAAGCCCACTTCTATTATTTTGTTGCCATCAATCGCGACACATCCGTTTTCAATTATAGGTTTATCATTATCACGAGTAATGACTTTGCCGTTTCCTACTAAAATCATTCTTTTGTCCTCCCTGCTTTTATTAGTCGTATTCTATCTAATGCTATATATATTTTTAACTGTTTCTTTGTTTGTTTACAATTTTCACAGCTGTATTATGAGCATCCACTGCCACTTTATCTGAATCAATCGTTGTAAGTTTTCCATCTTTAACTACAACTTTACCGTTAACGATAGTCATGTCAACCAAGCTTGAATTCCCCAAACAAACTAATGATACCAAGGGATCGTGACATCCGGAGTATTCAATACCTTTAAGGTCGAAAAGAACGATATCGGCAGCTTTACCAACATCAAGCCTTCCGGTGTCATTTCGTCCTAAAACATCTGCGCCGCCTCTGGTAGCTACTTTGAGGATTTCATAGGCTGTTAGCCCTTCAGTTCCATATTTCAGGTGGTTTAACAAGTATGCTCGTCGTACTTCTTCCCACATATTGGACCCATCATTGCTTGCACTGCCGTCTACCGCTATGGAGAGCTTCCCTCCTGCTCTTACGATTTCTGTTGTCCTGCAGATACCGCTGGAAAGCTTCATATTAGAGGAAGGACAATGGGCAATTCCTGAGCCTTGCAGTCTGTCTATTTCCCCATCGCTCAAAAATATACCATGTGCAAACCATACATCATTTCCAACCCACTCCAGATCCTCCATGAGCTCGAAAGGCCTCCTGCCGTAACGCTCCAAACAGAACTTTTCTTCATCAAGGGTTTCGGCCAGATGTGTATGAAGCATGACCCCTTTCTTTCTCGCCAGATCCTTTGCCTGCAGCATGAGCTGACGGCTTACGGAAAATGGGGAGCAGGGTGCTAGAGCGATTCTCTGCATTGAAAAGGGGCTATTGTCATGATACTGATTTATCAATCTTTCACTATCCAGAAGGATAGCTTCTTCGGTTTGTACAACCTCCATCGGAGGCAGGCCTCCCATATCTCTGCCAAGAGACATGGATCCTCTTGTTGCGTGGAACCTTATACCGATCTCCCTTGCAGCCCTTATTTGATCATCTATAAGTGTTGAAGGCTGATCCTTGGGGAACACGTAATGATGATCCGAGGTCAAAGTGCAGCCTGTACGAAGAAGTTCTGAAAAGCCCACCAAGGCACCGTAGTAAACTGCTTCCGGTGTGATATTTTTCCAAAATTCATATAAGCCGATCAACCATGGAAAAAGAGGCTGCTCCTGCACTTCTTTAATCCCTCTGAACAAGGTCTGATAGAGATGATGGTGTGTATTTACAAAACCCGGCAGTGCAGTTAATCCACTGCAGTCAATTATTTCAACATCTCCCACAACACTTAACTTACTGCCTATCTCCTTGATGGCTGCTCCCTCAATCAATATATCGCAGTGTTCAAAGGATTCCTCTCGATCATTGAAAGTGACTATAAGGTCAATATTCTTTAACAGCTTTTGATTCATAAGTCCATGCCTCCAAATTGCTTACTGATTAATTTTTTAAAGCGAACTGCACCTCAAAGCAGTTATCATCATGC
Source organism: Clostridia bacterium (assembly GCA_035628995.1). Classification (NCBI taxonomy): domain Bacteria; kingdom Bacillati; phylum Bacillota; class Clostridia; species Clostridia bacterium. The sequence continues at coordinate 195,783 of DASPIR010000010.1, forward strand.
TTTTTGCATTTTATCGATAAACATTGCAGTATTGTGAGGTACAGTTCGCTTTTTAGGGTCATATTTTACCTTATTTCTTCAATTTTGTTCTTGATTATTCTGGTTCCATTATAACATATAGGAATATTTGTTAATACAGTTCTCAATGATGCCCGCCATCTCTTTTGAAACAACATTTTCCTGTCCAACTGTATAGTTGACTGTCTCTCCTTCTTCAGTTCGAACCATACAAATCCCCTTTGACATATCGGTTACCAGGAAGCCTTTATTAGTGCTGTCCTTGAAATCTGCTTCATTCCAAAAAACAGTAACCTTATCTTTATACGGATTCCCTTCATGCGGACAGAAAATGCCACAGTTTCCGCACTCATTGCACATACCATCCAAATGGATAATCTGATGTGCAGAACCGAACCCTCCATCTATATATATTACCGCATTCGCTCTGTTAGGACATACATCAACACATAATTCGCAAATGCTTCCACAATTGAGGCATCTGACCGATTCCTCTTCTCCGCATATGGGATTTTTCAAAATACCTTTCTTTTCATATAGTGCTTTTTCATTTATAGGAAGAACTTTTTTCTCAAAATCAGCACTCAAGCCTTCTCTTGCCAAAATATCCTTTGCTACCGCTTTTCCATCTGCAATGGCTTTAACAATAGACGCAGGTCCTTTCTTTACATCGCCGGCAACATATACGCCTGATACGTTCGTCTCGCAAACAGCGCTGACTTTGGGGAAGCCTTTCGAATCCAACTCTATCCCGTTTTCCCTTAGCAAGTCTCCATCAACCTGTTCACCGACTGCAACGATGACAATATCTGCATCTAATGCTGCTGTATTTCCTGTAGGAACAGGACTCCTTCTTCCGGTCGCATCACTGTTTCCTAAAATCATTTCCTCACATATAAGCTTACCGCCTGCATATGTTGAGGGTGAAAGCAGTTCCTTGAATAAGATTCCTTCATCCAAAGCCATTTTGATTTCTTCATGGTCCGCCGGCATAAATTGTCTTGTTCTTCTGTATACGATAGAAACTGATTCTACCCCAGGCACTCTCTTGGCAGCTCTGGCCGCATCCATTGCAACATTTCCGCCGCCTATGACACAAACATGCTTCCCTAAGCTGATATTTCCATTTTGAGCTTTGTAGTTTTCAAGGAAAGCAATCGCATTGACAGTCTTTTCAGCCCCTTCTTTCAGAGAGATTTGCCCCGGCTTCCAAGCACCAATTGCTACTACAATATAATCATAGTCTTTCTTCAATGCATTAACATTGAAGTTTTCATCAATGCCAAGCTTAAACTCTACTCCTTGACTTTTAACAAGCTCCAAATCCTTCTTGACCATATCCTTCGATATTCTGAATTCAGGAATTACATACTCAACTATACCGTAAGGCCTGTCTTTCTTATCCATTACAGTAACTTCGACGCCATTCCTTCTTAAGAATAGTGCTGTTGCTAAACCTGCAGCACCTGCACCGACTACCGCTACTTTTTTATTGCTTTTTATATCTGCCGGTTTGATTCCAGCAATGTATTTATCCTGTGCATTAACAGCTGCTATTTTTTTCATATCCCTGATCAGAACAGACTCATCATAATCCAAACGGGTACATTTGTACTGGCACTGGTGATCACAAATTGATCCTGTAATAGACGGTGAAGCATTGTCGTTGACAATGACCGAAAAAGCCTCATCATACTTTTCTTCACCCACTAATGCAACATATTGGGGAATCTGCTGGTTGATTGGACACCCAATTGTACAGGGAGCTATGGCACAGTCATAAAGCGGCAGCTTGGAAGTAAGCTTTCTGCTATTAACCGGTCTCAGTTCTTTTCGGTGGTGCTTGTCCGTTAATGCATTCTTTGCAAGGCTGTCTATTTTAGCAATGTCAATGCCTGCAAAAGCACCCTTGAGCTGCCCTTCTACCTTTTCTGCCATCTGTGTGATTCTTTCATAGCCTCCGGGCTTTAAAATGGTTGTTGCAAATGTAACGGGCTGAATTCCAACAGCTAAAACCTTGTCAATATTAAAGAAGTCAACGCCTCCTGAATATGAAATCTGCAAATCTCCATCAAATTCTTTAGCCAATCTAGCTGCCAAAGAAATAGAAAGGGCGTACAGCGATCTGCCTGACATGTACATTTCTTCCCCTGCTAATTCCTGATTAAGAATCTTGGCAGGTAATGTATTTGTCAATTTGACCCCAACTGCAAGGTTCAACTCCTTGCCGACAGCTTTTAGTCGTTTCAGCATTGCAACGCCGTCTCCAAACTGCAAATCATTTACAAAATGGTGTCCATTAAGTGCAATATAATCGTAACCCATTGTATCCAAAGTTTCTCTGACGAACTTTTCACCTAGTAGCGTCGGGTTCATTTTTACAAAGGTATGCAAATTTTTCTCTGTAAGAAAATAATTGGATATCCGCTCAATCTCTTGGGGAGGGCATCCGTGGAGTGTAGAAAGTGTAATAGAAGGACAAACCACAGGAGAAACCTTATCAAGGTCTTCCCTTGTGAAATGGGAAAACAAATGCATATTTGAAAGTAACGCTTCTCTGCATTCATTCCATATTTCTGTTTTTGATGCATTACGCATTCCTTCTATATAGGCATCCATTTTGGGAGATTTTATACCTTCCAGGTCATAGCCTACGCTCATATTGAACATAAAGTCTCTTTTGTCGCTTAAACCAAGTTCAATCATCAAGACATGCAGCAAAAACCATGCCTTAATGTACTCATTATAAGCATCCGGCACTCTTAACTCTGTCGACCACTCTACATTGTAGCCTTCATCCTGAGCAAAAATACACGGTTTGGATACAGGCAAATCTTCTCCGTCAAGCTTTTGTACTGTTTTCAGCTCTATAAAACGGCACCCGGTCAAATAAGCTGCTGCAATATTCTGTGTTAATTGCGAGTTTGGACCAGCTGCAGGACCGATTGGCGAAGCTAACTTCTCCCCAAACAGCTCAATGTAATTTCCGCTTTTATTGTTGTAAAACTTACTTCTGTGAATACCAAAAATTGAATCTTTTTCTTTTAATTCCTTAGTCACCCAAAGAATCATTTTTTCAAAAGATATTGGTCTCATTTTATCGCTCATTTTTTACCCCTCCGTATATATTTAAAGGCATTAGGAACGCATGCAATGCGTTCCCTACAATGCTTTCCGGATGACATATGCGTTATCACTCTGCTAGGTTTTCTGTTGTTTTAGGCATTTTATCAGCATACTTTTCTACGAATAGTGATGGAATTGCTGCATACATTGCAGCCGCTTTTACCAGTTCATTTTTCCATGTCTTTTCGTTTGGAGCATGAGCCTGGTCTTCATGACCCGGGCCAAAGCCTATGCATGGTATGCCATATTTGCCCATAATAGAAACACCGTTTGTTGAGAACGTCCATTTATCCAATGTCGGCTCATCCTCAAAAAGTCCTTCATAAACTTCTAATAATGTACTGCAAACAGGATGATCCTCTTCAATGAACCAGGTTGGGAAATATGCTTCAGTCGGGTATACCAAGCCTGTGTATGCGGGTCTGCTGTATGGATACATTGTTACTTCAGCCTTTGCTGCTTTAACGGATGGCAATTCTCTGATCTGGTTCAATGCATACTCTCCATTTTCTCCAGCAGTAAGCCTTCTGTCTATTGAAATCCAGCAGCTGTCTGCAACTGCGCATCTTGATGGGGATGTATGGAATATCTCCGATACAGTCAAAGTACCCTTTCCAAGGAATGGATGATCTATAAGTCTTTCATTAAGCTCTTTCAATTCCATGAGAATCGGCGCCATTTTGTAGATGGCATTGTCACCTCTCTCCGGGGCGGAGCCGTGGCAGCTGATACCCGGAGTCATTACCTTTATTTCCATTCTGCCTCTGTGTCCTCTGTATATACGGCAGGAGGTCGGTTCTGTAATAACAACAAATTCCGGCCTGATATTCAATTCCTTTATAATATACTGCCAGCACAAGCCATCACAGTCTTCTTCCTGTACGGACCCTACTATCAATAATGTAAAATCATCTTCCAACTTCAAATCTTTAATTATTTTTCCTGCATAAACCATTGAGGCCATACCGCCTTCCTGGTCGCTTGCGCCTCTGCCGAGGATGATCTCATCATCCTCATAGCCCTTGTATGGGTCATATTCCCAATTCTTTATATTTCCAACACCTACTGTATCAATATGTGCATCCATGGCAATCAGATGTTTGCCATGTCCTATATAACCGAACACGTTGCCCATTGGATCTGTTTCAACCTTGTCAAAACCGACATCTTTCATTTCCTTCATTATTCTCTGGATTACTTCTTTCTCTCCACAGCTTTCACTTGGAATTGCAATCATGTCTCTCAAGAATTTTGACATTTGAGGTTTATATTTCTCAGCCAGTTCAAGTATTTTATTAAAATCATATGCCATTTTATACCCTCCTAAATATTTCGTGAAATACATTTTAAATTCTTAATTCAAATTTCACGTAAATGTTTCCTTGATTGTTATTGAATTCGCACTATACCCAATAGGAATACTTTTGTGCGTTCAATATTATATTTCGCGAAAAATATTTTATTTTGTCAGTCCAGTTCTTTCATTAAACTGCTCAATCATCCTATCAAGCTCAGGTCCCATTTTGTGTAATCTTCCCCAATAGTTGTCATAATCGTACCACTGCTCATTAAGCTCATCCAGATCATACATCTGCTGTTCGATCCATGTGTAGTATTTGAGATTATGGATACGTTTCTTGCCCTGGTAAGTCAATTCTTCCATGCTGTCTGTTCTGAGACCCTGAACGCATCTATTGTAATCGATGGCTGCATCAAGCTGCTGATATCCCTTGCCTCTTTCTTCTTCCATCTCTTTCAATCTCGACTGGTACATTTCTGCTGAATCTGTAAGTATTGTGATTACCATATCATTCTCTGTAAGCTCGTAGTATTTTGCGAACTTTATGCAGGATATGATATTTGCAGCGCCTGAAATTCCAACCCAGGAAAGCTTCTCTATAACATCTTCTGAGACACCCTGTCCTCTCAAGTATTCCTGTCCTGCAGGTTCATTGAGGAGACGGAACATACCCAAGCTGTCATTATCATCTATTGCGATAACCATATCTGTATTCTTTACATTATGAATCCACGGCACGTGCTTGTCGCCTATACCTTCAATTCTGTGATCCCCAAAACCATTATTGAGTAATGTTGGACATTGCAATGCTTCTCCAACAGCAATTTTGGCATTTGGATACTGATCCTTCAAATAGTCCCCAGAGCCCAGTGTTCCTGCTGAACCGGAAGTCAGGCATACACCTGCAAGTTTTCCCTTTGAGCCTGCTTCTGCCTTGATGACCTCTTCCATAGCATGGCCTGTAACTTCATAGTGCCATAAATGGTTGCCAAGCTCCCCAAACTGGTTGAATATAACAACATTTTCTCTGGTTCTTCTCAGTTCCCATGTTTTGTCATATATTTCTTTTACATTACTCTCACAGCCAGGTGTAGCTATAACTTCTCCAGCTACCGTCTTAAGCCATTCAAAACGCTCTTTGCTCATATTCTCAGGTAATATTGCAATGGAGCTGCAGCCAAGAAGTGTAGAATTGTAAGCTCCACCACGGCAGTAGTTGCCTGTAGAAGGCCAAACCGCTTGATGATAGGTTGGATCAAACTGTCCGGTAACTAAGCGTGGAACCAAACAAGCAAAGCTTGCACCTACCTTATGTGCTCCGGTAGGAAAGAACTTTCCTGTCATTGCGAAAATCCTTGCTTTAACGCCGGAAATCGCAGAAGGAATCTCAACATAGTTAGGTAATTCATTGTATAATCCGCCATTTTTAACAGGCTCATTTTTCCAGGAAATTCTGAAAAGGTTGATTGGATTAACATCCCACAAACCGGTATTTTTTAGTTTTTCCTTTACTTTTGCCGGTATCTTGTTAGGATCCTTCATTTGAGCTAGGGTTGGGATAGCAATCTTCCTTTCCTTAGCATTCTGTATGGTTTTTTGAAGTCGTTCTTCATTGACTGTTAAATCAATAAGTTTTCTCATTCTTCACCCTCCATTGATAATCTAATTTATTTATTAATAATTTTTTTAACATCCTCCAAATTTGGTTCTACAACGTTTGCCTTTCCAGCAGCTTGCACAGCGCTCTTTATATCCTTGAGACCGCTTCCGCTGACTATACTGACAACTCTTTCATCACCCTTAATCAATCCAAGTTCATTCATTTTCATAATTCCTGCAAAACTTGTAACTCCAGCAGGTTCCCCGAAAACGCCTGTTTTTTGAGCCAATATCTTCATTGCTGAAAGTATTTCTTCATCGGATACATCTACCATATAACCTTTGGATTCATGTATAGCATTTAAAGCTTTGATGCCATTGCGTGGTATTCCTACAGAAATACTATCTGCTATAGTCTGAGGTGCTCTATAATCAAATTCGTAAGTATTATTTTTAAAGGCTCTTGTCACAGGATTGGAATTTGCGGCTTGAACGCCAACGATCTTGGGAAGCTTGTCAATTAAACCAAGTGTGTAGCATTCCTTGAAGCCTTTCCATACCCCGCCTATAGAACAACCGTCTCCGACAGCTACGACTGCGATGTCTAGCGCCTTCCAGCCAAGCTGCTCACAAATCTCATAAGAAATTGTTTTCTTGCCTTCCACCAAATATGGATTTATTGCACAGCTTCTGTTATACCAGCCGAATTCATCAGCTGCCTTGAAGCAAAGCTCTACTGCTTCATCATATGTGCCTTTTACAAGAAATACATTTGAACCGTATATGAGAAGCTGTGTTACCTTGGCCTCCGGAGCTGTCTCCGGTACAAATATATAAGTTTTTATACCTGCACTGGCAGCAAATCCTGACAGTGAGGAGGCTGCATTTCCTGTTGATGCCGCACACATTACATATCTATCAAGCTCAATAGCCTTTGCAACTCCGACTGCACTTGCTCTGTCTTTGAGGGATGCAGTAGGGTTCCTTGAGTCATCCTTTAAGAAAAAGCTATTTAGTCCTGTTTCCTTTGAGAGCTTTTTTATATCATAGAGTGGTGTCCATCCCACCTGGAGCGGCTGTATACCCTTGGTATCCTCCAAAGGTATTGCAGGAAGATAACGCCATAAAGAGTAATCTGTGTTTCTTTTCAGATAATCGTGTGTCAATTCCTTTTTAATCTGATCATAATCCAGAACAACATCCAAAATTCCATCAATACCACAATCCAAGCATGTATAAAGTATCTCAGCCGGATCATATTCTCTTCCGCATTTAACACATTTTAGCTTTAATACCTTGCTCATTCCTTCACCTTCTTTCTATTATAAGGAGTCTCCTCCAAAGGCAGTTCAAGCCTTCTTATACCGTCAAATCTTTCATAAGCCGAAGCCACTGCTGCAGCTACCGGGATTAAAGCTATCTCACCAATCCCTTTTGCTCCGAATGCCAGCTCCGATAGATTCTTTTCTATAATTTTTACATCAATTTCCGGTATTTCAGTAGCTCTTAACAAGCCAAGAGTCCCAAACTTCGATTTTACAAGTCCTTTTTCATAGACCAGCTTCTCTCTCAACGCTGAGCCCAAGCCCATTATTACACCGCCCTCCACCTGTCCTTCTACGTTCAGAGGGTTTATTGCTTTTCCTATATCATGAGCAGCAACTATCTTTGCAACCTTGCCATCATCATTGAGTATCACTACATGGGTAGCATAGCCGTATGCAACGTGGCTTATCGGATTCTCTTTTCCGGATTTAATAGGATCTGTAATCCCATTGAATTCACCCTCAAAATCCTGTCCTTCCAGCTCTTCTAAAGTTTTTATTTCCAATTCTGTCTTTAGTTTGAGTGCGGCCTGACGACAAGCTTCACCAGTAAACAAAGTCTGTCTTGATGCTGTTGTTGCTCCTGAGTCAGGACATAAGGATGAGTCCGGTTGATTAAAGATAATATTGGTCCCATCGATCCCGACTGTTTCAGATACTATTTGTATCATTACAGTAGCCAAGCCCTGCCCTATGCAAGATGCAGCCGAGTAGATGACCACCTTGCCGTCTTTTACCCTGATGCGGCAGCGGCCGATATCCGGCAAGCCGACGCCTATACCGGTGTTTTTAAATGCACACGCAATTCCGGCGTATTTGTTGTTATAATAGTCATCCTTAACTGCAAGAAGGGTTTCCTTAATAGCGACATCATCACCGCAAATCTGACCATTGGCAAGAACCATTCCGGGCTCAACCGCGTTTCTGTATCGAATTTCCCATCTATCCAATCCTGCCAAGTCTGCCAGTTGATCCATATTAGCTTCTGCGCCAAAATTTGACTGTGGCACACCAAAGCCCCTGAATGCTCCCGCTGGAGGATTGTTCGTATATACACAGTATCCATCCAATTCGATATTTGGAATACTGTATGGGCCACAAGCGTGAGTACATGCCCTCTCGAGAACTGCAGTCCCCAAGGATGCATAAGCACCGGTATCAGCAATAATTCTTGCAGTCATTGCAGTAAGTATTCCCTGATCATCGCAGCCTGTTGTAATCTCTAATTCCATACCGTGTCGTTTCGGATGGCATAACAGGCTTTCTTCTCTGGTAAAAGTATATTTGCAAGGTTTCTTTGTATAAAAAGTTCCTAAAGCCGCATAATGCTGAACGCTCAAGTCCTCTTTGCCTCCGAAGCCTCCGCCTACATTTTGTAGAATTACTCTTACCTTATCATGAGGCAGACCAAGTATACGACATATTTCATGATGGTCATGAGTAACACTCTGAGTAGCAACATATAAAGTCAAGACATCTCCATCATAGAAAGCAACTGTACTTTCAGGTTCGATAAAGGCATGCTCCAGAGGAGGTGTCTTATAGGTGTTTTTCACTGTATATTTGGATGCAGCCAGTGCTTCCTCAGGATTTCCTCTTTTTACATAGGTCCTGCTCAACAGATTACCCTTTTCATGAATCTTTGGAGCATCCTCCTCCAAAGCTCTTTTAGGATCTGTAACAGGCTCCATTTCTTCATACTTTACTTCAATGAGCTGTAAAGCCTCATCTGCAATTTCTTTCGTTCTGGCAACAACTGCCGCTACTGCATCTCCAGCACAGCGTGTCATTTCTCCAACCGGTACAAAGGTCGGCCAGTCTTTGAAAATATATCCCTGGTAATTTTCTCCCGGCACTTCAGCTGCTGTCAAAACTGCTTCCACACCTTCTAAGGATCCGGCTTTGACCGTATCGATCGACAATACTCTAGCACGGGGCTTCATTGCTCTAAGAACAGAAACATAAAGCATATCATCCATGAAAACATCATCGCAATAAGTTGCTTCGCCCAATGCCTTTTGTATAGCGTCAATCCTGCGCCAATTTTGTCCGATATTGGATTTGCATGTGTTCAATCTGATATGCTTCAATTCCCTTAAGGCTTCTGCGGCAAGCATAATTGCATTAATAATCTTTACATAGCCGGTGCATCTGCAAATATTATTCCTGATAGCTTTTTTTATGTCTTCTTCCGCAGGATTCAGATTCTGATCCAGTAATGCTTTGGCGCTCAGCACCATGCCGGGTGTACAAAAACCGCATTGTACTGCTCCTGCTTCAGCGAATGCATTTGAATATATTTCCCTTTCCAATTCACTGAGCCCTTCAACAGTAAGTACCTCTTTATCCTGCAGCTTATCAACCTTCATAGTGCAGCACCTTACTGCTTTACCGTCTATCAAAATAGTGCAGGCACCGCATACCCCTTCGTCGCAGCCATTTTTAACAGATGTCAGCTTTTCCACTTCTCTAAGGTATTTCAAAAGAATTGTTCCGTTTTGTACAGAAGTTGCTCTTCCGTTTAGCCTGAAACTAACCAAAGACACCACCTACCTTAGCAACATATATAAACTTTTATTTTAGGAAATTCAGTATCATTTTTTCTGCTGCTGTAAAATAGTCATCCAGATCGAATTTCTCTTCATCTATGAGATATTGCATTGATGCACCCATCATAATGGAAACTATCAAATATGGAAGCATCCTGTAATCTGCGGATTTATTCTCTTCAAAATCTGGATCTTTCTTTAGAACCTCAATTATGTTTTTTATCCAAATGTCAAAAGCATCTTTAAACTTTTCCCTTATTTCGGAGTTCACAGTTCCCTGCACCCAGAAGTCAAACTGCACATAGTCAATTTTCTTATGGTTGCGTATGTCATCTTTTTTTTCATAAAAAAGCCCTTGAAGATTTTCGACAAATGACTTTTCCTCCAAATCTACCGAGCTCATCCTTTTCTGAGTAAACCTCTCTTGGATGCTGTCCAGCAGAGCAATCATAAGATCATGTTTAGTTGGGTAATAGTAATGTAGGTTGGATTGTACCATACCTGCCTCTTTAGCTATAAGATGCATTCTTGTACCACTTATCTTATTTTGAGCTACTATTTCAAACGCTGCTTCCAAGATTTTATTTGTAGTATCATTAGCCATTCAAAAGCCTCATTTCACTAATTTATATCAACATTTATTGATATGCCAAAAAGTTTAAATAAGAAGGTGGCTTGCAGATAATCTTCACACGTAGGTGATCGGACATGAAGCAAGCCACTCAATTGTAAATTAAGTTATTTTCCAAAGAACCTTGATGCACTCGAATTTAATAACTGATTAAAAGTTTCCGGTGTGTTTTTAACTTTGCTCAGGAATATCATTGCTGCTATGATATATGGCTTATAGCTGGCCTCTTTATACAAAGGTGTACGGTATCTATCAAATACCGATGCAGCAACTTCACCTTCCTTGCAGCTTACCCCTGATATGTCAGCAGGTAGACAATGCATATACAAAGCTTTGCCGCCTTTTGTGAGTTTCATCATATCTTCTGTGCATTCCCAATCCTTATGATTTGCATTCTGAATCAGAAGTTCTTTTTCAAGTGCTTTGATTTCGTCAAACTTGCCGTCGCCATATAGTGCAGTCCTTTTCTCCATGGCAGCATAAGGAGCCCAGCTCTTCGGATAAACAATATCAGCATTTTCAAAGGCTTCCTTCATCGAATTGGTTTTTACAAACTTTCCGCCGCATTTTGCTGCATTTGCTCTTGCTACATCTTCTACATCAGACAGAAGTTCATAGCCGGCCGGATGAGCTAAAGTCACATCCATTCCCAGTCTTGTCATCAGCCCGATTATTCCCTGTGGTACTGACAAAGGCTTGCCATAAGAAGGTGAATAAGCCCAAGTCATAGCAACTTTCTTGCCTTTAAGTTTTTCCACGCCTCCAAAATGGTTGATCAGATGAAGCGTATCAGCCATGCTCTGTGTAGGATGATCTATATCACACTGCAGATTAACCAAGGTTGGTCTCTGCTCAAGGACCCCATCTTCATGCCCGGTCTTTACAGCTTTAGAAACCTCTCTCATGTATGTATTGCCTTTGCCGATATACATGTCATCACGGATACCGATTATATCAGCCATAAAGGAAATCATATTTGCAGTTTCACGCACTGTTTCACCGTGGGCTACCTGAGATTTTCCTTCATCCAGGTCCTGTACTGTCAGACCTAATAGATTGCAGGCACTGCTAAAGCTGAACCTTGTTCTTGTTGAATTGTCTCTGAACAACGATACTGCAAGCCCGCTGTCGAATATTTTGGAAGATATGTTGTTCTCTCTCATTTTTCGGAGTATATCTGCTGCTTGAAATACTGCATGAATCTCATCATCAGTTTTTTCCCATGTCAATAAAAAATCATTGTTGTACATATCCTTGCTGTCGAGCTTCTCAAATTGTCTAATAAGCTTTCTTATTTCTTCCATACGCACACTCCTATTAATTATTAATAATTTTCATTTTTTACCTTGGCACTTACGAAGAATAAAATTAGATTGTCTAGTCAATTCAATTATAAAATTACATGGAAATTTTGTCAATAAGGCTATTATATTTATTTGAATTCTTTTTCAACATCCTAATGCATGCATTCTACAGTTATTCAGTAATCCCGGCCATCAGCTTGCCCAGATATTCTCTGGTAGCGACCTTCTGGTCAACGATTCCCATAACCTTTCCTCCATACATAACCAAAATTCTGTCAGAAAGCTCCAGTAATTCGTCCAGTTCAGTGGAAACCAACAGAACTGCTGTACCCTTGTCCCTTTCTTCTACAATACGTGATTGGACATACTTGGTGGCTCCTATATCCAGACCTCTGGATGGGTGAACTGCAATCAGCAGGTCGGGGTCTCGGTCAAGCTCTCTGCCAACTACGAACTTTTGCTGGTTGCCTCCAGACAGGTTTCCCGCCATCTCTTTGATGCTCGGAGTCTTTATATTGTAAGTTTTGCATAGTTCTTCCGAATGCTTGTCAATCCATTTCCAGTTGAGAATTCCATGCTTGGAATATGGCGGCTGGTCATAGCACATAAGAATGAGATTTTCTTCGATGTTCATACTCTTAATCATGCCCATCCTGTGCCTATCCTCAGGAATATGTGCAATCTTGTGCTTTAGCACCTGTTTAGGGGTTTCATTAGTACAGTCAGTTGATTTGATAAAGTATTTGCCGCTTTTAACCTTATGCAGACCTGTTATACATTTTACCATTTCGGACTGGCCGTTGCCGTCTACACCGCATATGCCCAGAATTTCACCTGCAAGAAGCGAGAAACTGACATCTATAAGAACAGGACGCTTATCCTGATTAACTGCACAGAGATTCTCCACTCTGAGAATTTCCTCTCCTACGGTTGCCTCTTTCTTCCGGGTAACAAGTTCCACATTCTTTCCAACCATCAGTATGGCAAGGTCTTCTTTGTTTTTAACATCCTTTATAGCTACTGTGGTAGCCACTTTGCCCTGACGGAGCACCGTGCAGCGGTCACAAATTTCCATAATCTCAGCCAACTTATGGCTTATAAAGATAACAGTTTTTCCTTCGGAGGTGAGCTTGCGCACCATATCGAACAGACCAACAACCTCCTGGGGAGTTAGCACCGCGGTGGGTTCATCCAGAATCAGCAAGTCTGCATTTCGATACAGAGCTTTAAGAATTTCAAGCCTCTGCTGCTGTCCTACTGAAAGGTTTTCCACCCTTGTCCATGGGTCGATTTCCATGTTATATTTTTTGGCCATTTCCTTGAATTTTTCTGCGGCACTATTAAGGTCAAGTACCATGTTATTTTCCTTTAAACCGAGAATGACATTTTCAATTACTGTCAGTGCAGGAATAAGCATAAAATGTTGGTGTACCATACCTATGCCGAGTTCAATCGCTTGCTTGGTGTCTTTAATGTGTACCTTTTCGCCATGGAAGTAGATTTCGCCCTCTGACTGGTCGTACATGCCATACAGAATATTCATAAGTGTAGATTTGCCAGCTCCATTTTCGCCCAGCAAAGCGTGAACCTCACCCTTTTCAACACTAAGAGAAACATCATCGTTTGCAACTACAGACTTAAAACGCTTGGTAACATGCTTCATTTCCAAAAAAGCCATAATACATCATCCTCCCTATTCTTTAGAATATGGTACCGCACTGGCTGCCGGCTTGTTGCTTCTGCGGGACATCATACAAATCGCCACTACGGTAATGAGGTAGGGAAGCATAACCAGGAACTGATAGGGTATTCCGGTGTTAGCCGCTTGCAAGCGATATTGCATGGCTTCACCTGCTCCAAATATCAAAGCTGCAAACATTACTCCCACTGGAGTGTAGTTCCCGAATACAACTGCTGCCAAAGCCATAAAGCCACGTCCAGCAATCATTCCTTCAGTAAAAAAGCTAAGCTGGCCCATTGAAACAAAGGCCCCAGCCAAACCTGCCATAAATCCACTGAATAAAACAGCCTGATAACGTGTTTTTAGTACATTAATACCAACAGTATCACAGGCCTTTGGATGTTCTCCAACCGCACGCAGCTTCAGGCCAATGTTCGTCTTCTGAAGCACAAACCATGCAGCAGGTACTGCGAGGAAGGCAAGGTATACAGGGATTGACTGATTGAAGAAGGCTTCGCCTATAACAGGGATTTTAGAAAGTACAGGAATAGCAACCCTGTCAAATACATCGATTTTAGGTACGCTTGTACTAACCCCAAATACCACACGGTTAAGGGTTATGGTAAGACCACTTGCAAAGATATTGATTGCAGTACCCACAACCGTCTGGTCTGCACGGACAGTGATGGTAAAGAAGCCAAATATCAGAGAAAAAAACATGGTCACAGCAATTGCTACAATGGCACCCACCAATACTGAACCGGTTGTAAGGGAGCCTATAACGCCCATCAGGGCACCAATCAGCATGAGACCCTCTGTTCCTATGTTGACAATACCTGCACGTTCGCTGAATACAAGACCTAGAGCTGCTATCATAATAGGTGTAGCAGTACGGATATCAGAAGCTAAAAAGCTGGTAATACCATCTATCATTTTGATTCAGCCTCCTTTACAGTTTCGTCATTGCATGGGTTGAGTATCTGCTTTTTATTTTTAATCAGTTTAGAAAGGTTGAACATTTCTCGTCCTATTACAAATAGAATGATAAAGCCCTGAATCATGTATATAACCGCACTTGGAACCTGTGCCAGCATCTGCATTTTTCCGGAACCGCTGCGCAGGGCTCCAAAAAGGATACCTGAGAGTGCAATACCAATGGGGCTGTTATTACCAAGTAAGGCCACAGCAATTCCGTCAAAGCCGTAATTGCTGGAGAAGTCCTGAAGCAGACGGAATTGAACAGCCATGATTTCCATGGAGCCACCAATACCTGCCATACCTCCTGCCAGGAACATTGATAAAATACTGTTGGTTTTCAGGTTCATACCTGCGTAATGTCCGGCAGTGGAATTCAGTCCAATAACTCTCATCTGATATCCCCTGGTTGTACGCCACATAAAGAAATAATAAAAAAGGAGTGCAAGTATTACTACAAAGATTCCTGCGTGAAGGCGGCTTCCCTCCATTAGGTGGGGGAATCTTGCACTTGCAAGAATTTGTTTGGATTGTGGGAAAGAACCTGCTGCTGTGTCCTTCATAGGTCCTGTTACACAGAAGCTGATGAAGCTGACTGCAATGTAGTTAAGCATAATTGTAGTAATCAATTCACTGGCACCAAATCGCGTTTTCAGTACGCCTACAAGCATGCCGAAGATTGCACCTCCCAGAAAACCTGCAGCTATGGCAAGAGGAAGATGAATGGCCATGGGAAGGCCTGTAAGTGCAGTTCCAACCAGTGTGCCGGTAAGTGCGCCTGCATAGAGTTGACCCTCAGCCCCAAGGTTTATAATTCCGCAGCGTTTTGCAATAGCATAGCTGAGGCCTGTAAATATTAGAGGGCTGGCCTTGACTAGTGTTTCACCGATAGCATTGGCATTGCCGAAGGAACCTTTTATCAATGCCCGATAAGCATCAATTGGGCTGAAGCCCAGTGCTGAGATAATAATTCCACCGCCTAGCAGTGCCATTAAGATAGAGATTAGTGGATAGTAACTGCTTTTAAAGAGTGACTCTGCTTTTTTTTGTATACTATTTGCCGCCATAACTCCCCTCCTTAAGAATTCATTGTTAAAAGTTTTCCATAATAAAACTTTATCGGAACCACTAAAAGTCCCGACAAAGTTTTATTATTATATTTTAGGTTATTAATTTTAGCAAATATTACTTAAGATCGATTGTGATTTTACCTGCGGCTAAATCACTATATATAGCCTTAAGCTTTTCACGTGCATCATTTGGAACATCCTTACCTGCTTCGAACCAGTCTGTCAGGAATACAACACCTTCAGCTGCTCCCATTTTTACAACTTCCTTGCCAAGTTTACCTGCTACAAAATTCTTGTATGCAGTTTCATAAGCAATCGAGGTATCTTTGCCAATATTGATAGCCATTGACTTCGGAGCATTTTTCTCCTGGCCTACACTGGAACCAACAGTCTTGGCTGAAGTGCTTTCTTCAGCAGCCTGTAATACTCCAAGGCTGGCCGCATTACACATAGGAGAAACAACGTCAGCACCTGATTCTATTATTGCTTTTGCAGTTTCCTTTGCCTGGTTTACATTGTCCATGTTACCGATTAGAGTAGCGTTTACCTTAACATTTGCATCAATGTATTTTGCGCCCTGCTCAAAGCCTTTCCTTCCGTTGATAATTGGTGGTATTTCTGAACCTCCAACAAAGCCAACACTCTTGGTTTTACTTATAAGTGCTGCAGCAGCACCCATTAAAAAGCCTTGCTGTTCATCTGCAATCTTCAGTGCTACCAGGTTATCCCCATGAGATGTTTTTCCGTTAATTAGGATAAACTGTGTTTTAGGATACTGTGGAGCATACTGTGCTCCAATATCTTCGTAACTGTTAGTGCTCAGGAATACCACATCAAAGCCTTCTGAGCCGTATGTATTGATACTGTCTGCAAGAGAGGAAACAGGAACATTTTCTTGATAGGAGATCTCAGCGCCAAGTGCTTCGATTTTTTTAAGTCCGTTGTATGCTGTTGCATTCCAGGACATGTCGCTGATAGGACCTGAAAGAATTACAGCAACCTTCATTTTCTTGGTTTCTTGGGTAGTAGGTTCTTTAGAAGTGTTATCACTTGAAACAGGTTCTTTAGGGCTACATCCTACAATGAGAGTCATTACCATTATTAGAGCTAATACTAGTAAGGAAACTTTCTTTAATCCTTCTTTCATAACAATCCCTCCACTTTATAATTTTTATTTATTACTGCGGTCATCAACTTCTTTTTAGGAATTGTTTTGACCGCTTGTAAACACAATTGTAGCAGGAAGATTTAGCAAATGCTCAAATATAGCAGCTTATCTAAAGAAAGCCTGTCCTTTTTTTATTTAATTTCGTTACATATTACCCATTCATTAGAAATAATTGCAGCTAAGATGATGTAATATTTTGTTGATTGATTAATCAATATATTCTGACTAATATATATATTATATCAGTAGCTTTTACTAAGCGTCAACAACTATTGGTTCATGTCCATAATATTCATTTATTAGCGAATATACAAAATTTCATATAAAATTCAAAAGCAAAAAAAGCAAAAATAAAAAAGACTTCGATTGAAGTCTTTTGATTTCAATATGCACTTATTCTCTATAGCACTTCACAAACTTGCCCCAGCCAGGTTCACCTATGAACCTGCCCTCTTCAAACACCAGTTTTCCACGAGAAAAAGTCATAACAGGATACCCAGTCATTTCGTAATTCTCCCATATGGTGTAATCAACATCGGAATGCATATTTTCTTTAGAAACAACAAATTTCTTTTCCGGGTCATAAATTACTATATCTGCATCACTGCCAACTGCTATGGTCCCCTTTTGAGGTGCGCATCCGAAAACTTTTGCTACATTTGTTGAACAGACCTCTACTGCTTTGTTGAAAGATATATGTCCTTTGTTGGCCTCACTTAACATGTACGGATATAAGTTCTCTACACCCATGCAGCCGTTAGGAATTTTTGTAAAGTCATCCTTGCCCCAATCCTTTTCATAGGATTGGAATGGACAATGATCTGTTGCGACTGTAGAAATATCCCCACTTTTTAAACCTTCCCATAACGCATTCCGGCTTTCCTCCCCCTTAATAGCAGGCGAGCATACAAAATATCTTCCATCTTCTCTTTTATACACTTCATTAGTAAAGTTTAGATAATGAGGGCAGGTCTCTGCATATATTTCAAAGCCATCATCTCTGGCTTTTGTTACTTCATCCAAGCCTTCCTTGCTTGCCAAATGCACAATGTACAAGGGAGCATTGAAGGTTTTGGCAAGATAAACGATTCTCCTTACCGCATCAACCTCCACAAATTCAGGGCGGCTTACATAATGATACCATGCAGAAGTCTTGCCTTCAGAAAGCAGCTTTTTGATCCTGCTGTCAATTAGATAGGGGTTTTCTGCATGTATTGCAATCAAAGCTCCGGTTTCTTTTGACCTTTCCAGTGTAGCTGCAATTACTCCGTCATCAACCATCATACCCTTATAAACCATATAAAGCTTAAAACTGGGAACGCCAAACTCAACAGATGCTTTGAATTCATCAAGAATTTTCTCAGTCAGGTCGGTAATTGCAACATGGAAGGCATAATCTATACAAGCCTGTGGTTCAACATATTTGAATCTGTCCTGAACTGCTTCCACAAGTCCCATGCCTTTTTCCTGAGTAGCAAAATCAAAAACCATCGTAGTACCTCCGCAGGCTGCAGCCCGGGTTCCAGCCTCGTAACTGTCTGCTGAAACAGTTGCCCCGACAGGCAACTCAAGATGTACATGGGCATCAATGGCACCCGGCAATACTAATTTGCCTGCCGCATCAATAACCAAATCACCTTCCAATTCCACGTCCTTAGAAATCATCACGATTTTTCCGTTTTTCACAGCAACATCGGCCTTATATGTCTCCGATGCAGTAACGATTGTCCCGTTTTTTATTATTAGATCCATACCTTCGCTCACAAAAATCACTTCCTTTTATCCGATTCTCTTCACAGCTACAATAATACACCAACAAAAACACGAGGTAAATATAGTAATAGAAAAATCTAAAGTACAGACTATTTATATAACCCTCCGTTTATTTAGCAAAATAGGAACAGTTTCTTTTCTAAGATGTTGCTATAATAAAATTACCGTACGGAGAAAGGTGAGGTGGTACATTGAATTATAGCAAAGATATCGAAAAGTGCATTCAATACATTGAAAGACATATTAAGGAAAATATAACTATCGGAGAACTTGCCGACGAGATTGGATATTCCATTTACCATTTTTGCAGGATATTCAGTTTGTGCACAGGAATGTCCATAATGGAATATATCCGCAGCAGAAGATTATCATTAGCGGCAACTGAACTATTCAATGGTAGAAAAATTATTGATATTGCTTTAGATTATGGATTTGAAACTCAAAGTGGTTTTACCAAAGCCTTTCGTCAAGTATTTAATTATAGCCCGACACAATATTCAGCAAGAATGGCTGGATATTGCGAGGCAAAAACAACATTTGAAATCGGAGGTTATATTATGAATCCTGTTATAGTAAAAAAACCTGCATTTAAGGTTGCAGGATATGGCATACAAACAAATATTGCTGGAAGCAATTATACCAAGGATATTGCATCTTTTTGGAGTAATTACGATGGTGAGAATTTAGAAACCAAAATGTACGAAGCTCTCAACCCTCCCAAACACGGAGAGGTTGGTTTATGTATTCCATCTTCTACCTATGGGAATGTCACTTATCTTCTTGGTGTAATTGTAGATGATTTCTCAAAGGTGAAAGGTGATATGCTGACAGTGGAAGTTCCCGAAGCAGAATACGCTGTTTTTACAACTCCACCAGTAGATTCTACAAACGACCTAGAGCAAAATGAGTTTGCCAAGGTTATCAAAAACACTTGGAAGTATATATTTGAAGATTGGTTTAAGGATAGTGGCTATGTTTATGATGAAAGTAAACTTGATTTCGAGTTTTACGATGAGCGTTGCCACCATAGAGCTGATACAGTTATGGAGATATATGTTCCTGTGAAAAAATCAATCGAATGATTGTTTCGAAAAATGTAGTAGGCAGCTTTTATATAACTTGAGATAAAAAATAGAAACAGATACTTACTATTCAAAAAAGTAAGTATCTGTTTTGTGTATCTAAATCATAATTATTTAACAACGCATTATATTTGTTTTATTCTGATTTCATTAATCCAATTCCATATCCAGATAACAATAATGAAACCGAATAAATCCAAAAATAAAGAATTTATTGGAGACCAATTATGATATTTAATATATCGGAAAAAGTGCATAATGAGTTCTAAGAGTAAAAACAAAAAACTTGAAAGCAGTATATAAGGAAATTGCAGCAACTTTCTTTGTGGATAATAATATGCCAAAACTACACCTCCAAAAAATGAACTTAGCCAATACAGCGTTGGCAACTCCCCAATTAAAGGGTTGGGATATTGATATGAAAATGCACCTACTGCTATTAGAGTAGAGTCAATTGCATATAGAACTGCCATAGTAATTAACCCTGCATACCAAAGCTGGCTCCATTTTTTATAAGGTTTTATCAAAAGGATCATTAATATTGAGCTTATGAAAAAAATAATCCAACCCATTTTATAATACACCCCCTAAAATAAGTTAACTTTGATAATAGTATAACCTTAATCCAGAAAGCATATTAAATTGAATTAAATTATTAAACCCGTAACATTAGCAGACAGTTAATCAAAAAGAAAAACTGCCCCGAAGGACAGTATATTTCAATATTTGGAGGAGATAAGGGGGATCGTCGTCTGCTGCGCTTTGCTTGCATACTGCTACGTCGTCTGACGGCTCCGTACAATTTGCTAAAAACGCTCGCACAGGAGCATTTTCTTAACGCAAATTGCCCAATCGGGTTCGATCCCTATATGCAAATATACAAATAAAAACTCGCCATTTCTGACGAGTATCATACTTATTTGGTGGAGATAAGGGGGATCGAACCCCTGACCTCTTGAATGCCATTCAAGCGCGCTCCCAGCTGCGCTATACCCCCACTTAAATTGTTTAGATAACATATATTCTATATCAATTGCAAGAAAAATACAACTCCAAATACTAGTATTTTTATTTCTCCAACAGCTCTTCCATTTGGTCTAGAAGGCTTCCAAAAAGCTTTAGGGCATTATTCACCGGCACTGTTGTTGACATATCCACATTAGCAATTTTCAAGAGCTCTATCGGATAGTCTGAGCCGCCGCTTTTCAGGAACTCCAGGTATCGATCCACTGCAGGCTGCCCTTCCTTGAGTATCTGCTGAGATATGGACACAGCTGCCGAGAAGCCTGTCGCATATTTATATACATAGAAGCTGCTGTAGAAGTGTGGTATTCTTGCCCACTCCATATCTATATAGTCATCAACTACAATATCCGGTCCATAGTACTTGATGTTCAAATCTCTATATATCGAGCACAGCAGTTCAGAAGTCAAGGCTTCTCCTGCTTCGGCTTTTTCATGAATCAGCTTCTCAAACTCTGCAAACATAGTCTGCCTGTATACTGTAGTTCTGAACTGCTCCATGAAGTAATTGAGCAGATACATCTTTTTTGTCTTATCCTTTGTGGTCTCAAGAAGATGATTCATTACCAGTGCTTCATTGAGCGTTGAAGCCACCTCGGCTACGAATATTTTGTACTGTGCATATATATATGGCTGATTGCTGTCGGAATAGTGACTGTGCAGTGCATGGCCCATTTCGTGAGCTAAGGTAAACATATGATTCAAGGTGTCCGTATGGTTCAAAAGCACATAGGGATGTGAATCATAGCAGCCCCATGAATAAGCGCCGCTTCTTTTCCCCTCGTTTTCATATACGTCAATCCAGCCTGAATCAAAGCCCTTTTCCAAATCCTTTATATAATCCCTGCCAAGAACCTCCAGTCCTTCCTTTACCATATTCTTTGCTTCCTCAAAGGTAATGTCCATTTTAACTTCCTTTACCATTGGAACGTAAAGGTCATACATATGCAGTTCGTCTAGTCCCATCATTTTCTTTCTGAGTCTTACATACCTGTACATCAGCTCAAAATTGTCATGTATCGCACTTATCAGATTGTCATATACCGTAACAGGCACATTATCTGCAAAAAGTGACTCTTCCCTTGCGGAAGCATATTTTCTTGCCCTTGAGCTGAATATATTGGTCTTCACATTTGCATTAAGCAGTGCTGCAAGGGTGTTCTTCTGCTTGAAATAAGTACTGTACATCCCATCGAAGGCATCCTTCCTTACTCTTCTGTCGCTGTTTTCCATGAACTGAATATATCTGCCCTTTGTGAGCTCCACTTCATTGCCTTTTTCATCCTTGATATAAGGGAATTTAATATCCGCATTATTAAGCATTGCAAATATCGTTTCAGGAGCTTGAGCCATCTCCCCAGTCATAGCCAAAAGCTGCTCTTCGCCTGCACTTAATATATGAGGCTTTATTCTTCTGATTTCGTCTAGGTATCTCCCGTATAACCTTAAGTCCTCACTTTCTTTCAAAAACTCTTTGAGCTTCTCATCCGGAATAGCAAGAATGCCCGGTACTATGAAAGAGCTGGCGCTGTTCACTGCCACCCCGAGTGAGTCTACACGGTCTGCCAGACCCTGATAGAATGAATTGGTGCTGTCCTCATGGCTTCTCATATGAGCATATACATATGCTTTCTCAAAAAGTCTCGTCATTTCCGTACTCAGATTGAGGCACTCAAGCAGCTTTGCAGCATTTGCCGCCATAGCCTCCTTATAGGGAGACAGCCTATCCGCCATTTCTTTCACTTTTTGATAATCCTTCTCCCACAACTCGTTTGAAGCATATATAGCTTCAAGCTCCCATTTGTACTCCTGCGGTATCTCATTTCTTTTGGGAAGACTGGATCCTTTTTGCATCATATTAACCCCTCACCTTATTTAAAATTATTATTTCTTCATGCCGTCACACATCATCCGGGCGAACACTGTTCGCCCCTACCATGCTCCAGCGTCCCACTCAATCTGGAACCTCAAAGCCTTTCCCTAACCTATTGCCCATTGTCCGTCACTAAATCACGCATTTGTCCTTCCACTTGCCCTTTTTCACAAAGTACAATATGTTAAGGAACTGCACAAAGTAGGCAAAGATGTAGGTTATCCACACCCACTCAACTCCCAGGTGCATCAACTGTACAAACACAAATAGCAGTGGTATTTGCACAAGCCAGACTGAAATCAGTGCTCCAAGCATTGAAGGAGTGTTGTCTCCGGCTCCAAATAATATTGAAGCCAATGATCCGGCCGGCCCCATAAACAGAGCCGCAATGGAAAAGTACCTTAAAAACAATATGCCGATTCTAATAATTTCTTCACTATCCGTAAAAATATTCATTAGGAAAGTCGGAAATATCACAAGTATAATACCAGTAGCCACCATAAGTCCAAAGGAGATTTCAGCTGTAAGATAGCCTGCCTTCTCTGCGCTTTTACAGTCTGCTGCGCCCAGCCTCTGACCGACAATTACACTGGTGCCCATTTCCAAGCCGAAGACAGGCATTGCGACAAGGCTGACTATTCTTATACATATTCCGAAGGCTGCTACGACGGCCACTCCGTAGGAGGCTATGAATCTCATTATTAAGAAGCTGCCAATATTTCTGAGAAGACCCTCCAAACCGGTAGGAAGACCTATTGACAAAAGCTTCATATCGATTGACTTAACGAAGTAGATTCCTCTCTTAAAACCTATTCTGATAAAGGTTCTGCCTGACATGAGTATATACAGACCTATAACAAATGCTATTGCTTGAGATATCACTGTAGCATAGGCTGCGCCGGCTATTCCAAGCCCCATCCCCTTAATTCCGATATAGGGTATAACATCAAAAATCATAATGGGGTCAAGCACCATATTCAAAACTCCTGAGAAAGCCATAATATAAAGCGGCTTCTTTGCATCTCCTATGCACCTTAATGCGGTATTCACAGTATAAGAGGAGAATGCCAGCGGGAGTGTTATAAGCCTTATCCTTCCATATATCGTTGCCTGGTCAAGTACCTCACGATTCCCAGCCAGCGGGCCTAAAATGTATGGGATAAGAAAGCTCATTCCAATACCTACAATAAGAGCAAGAAGAAACTTGAAAATTATCGTCTGTTCTATGGCTTCTATAGTTCTTTCCTTGTCCCCAGAACCGTAGTATCTTGATATTATTGATACGGAGCTGGTACCTACGATATCATTGACAATATTCAATATCCACCATACTGTTGCAAATATCGTTACTGCGGCTACCGAATTGATTGATAGCTTCGCCACCCATGCCATATCAACAATTTCATATAGTGTTTCGAACATCATACCCAGCATTGTAGGTATTGAAAGGGTAAGTATTCCTTTTAATAGGCTTTTTTGCTCTATCGTTTGTGTCATATTAACCCCCCAAAATAAAATGTATATTAACTATTTTAACCTTAATGCGCATTATTTTCTATATCGAATTTTATATTGGTCAAAGCTTATAGTCATGTACAGTAAAAGTATTTAAAGTTATAATTAAACAAATAATATATGCCAGTGAACATTTAAATTACAGGAGGATATTATGAAGGATTTAATAATTAAGGAGATTCAAGGACTTGGAGAACAGCTATCTGAGATAAGTGACTATATATGCAGCAACCCTGAAATGGGAAACAACGAATTCAAGGCAATGGAGAAGTTGACTTCCTTTCTTAAGGTGTGCGGGTTCTCTGTGGAAACAAACATCATAAACAAGCCCACAGCCTTCAAAGCTGTATATGACAGCTTAAAGCCAGGCCCCTCCGTATCCTTCCTTTGCGAGTATGACGCCCTGCCCGGCATAGGTCATGGCTGTGGTCACAATATGATTGGAACCATGGGGTGCGGAGCTGCAGTCGGCCTCAGCAAGGTGCTGGATAAAACAGGAGGACGTTTAATAGTGCTTGGCACCCCCGCGGAAGAAACAGATGGAGCAAAGGTAGCAATGGCAGAAAACGGAGTCTTCAGCGATATTGATGCAGCTATGATACTGCATCCTGAAGATACGACCTATGAGAGCGGCAGTTCTCTTGCAATGGATGCATTGCAATTCGACTTCAAGGGCAAGTCCAGCCATGCCGCAGCCTCTCCTCATGAAGGCATCAATGCACTGGATGCTGTTATACTCACCTTCAATGGAATAAATGCTTTAAGACAGCATGTTACCTCCGATGTCAGAATACACGGCATCGTTAAGGAGGGCGGAAAAGCCGCCAATATTGTACCGGACAGAGCTATTGCACAGTTTTATGTAAGAGCGGGCAAAAAGAAATATCTCAAGAAAGTGGCCGAGAAGGTTAAGAATATAGCCAGAGGAGCAGCAATGATGACTGGTGCCTCCCTGGAAATAAGCAACTATGAGATCTCCTATGATGACATGAATACTAATCAGAATCTATCCAAAGCCTTCGTTGAAAACCTTAAGCAGGTTGGAGTCAATGATATACATCCTCAAAGATCCAGTTCCGGCTCAATTGATATGGGCAATGTAAGCAATGTGGTTCCAGCCATTCACCCTTACATCTCCATATCAGACACAAAGCTTGTAGGACACACCTCAGAATTCAGGGATGCAACTATGACTGACAAAGCCCATGACGCGCTGATCAAGGGTTCATGCGCTCTAGCACTTACAGGCTATGACGTATTGACAGACAAAGAGCTCTTAAAAAGAATAAAAGAAGAATTCGCTTCTATCGGAAGTACGCCCTCTACCCCGTAGACCTGCCTAACCTATTGCCCATCGCCTGTACATTATGTTACAAAATATATACAACACCACGACAATTTTATGTTAAAATAATTATAAACATGACTAAAAAGTCGCGGAAAAACTTTTAATAGGAATTATTTAGATTTCCGCGAAATACACTAAGGAAACAGAAATGCGAAATACTATTTCGCATTTTGTATAATCCATTAGGCGGGTGATTGTATTGAGGGTACTAATAGTTGATGACGAACCGGCGATAGTTGACCTAATTAAGATAAATCTTGAGTTGGAAGGCTTCGACACCTGCGTTTGCTATACAGGACAGCAAGCAATCAAGGCTGCGCCTATATTCACTCCGGATCTAATAATCCTGGATATAATGCTTCCTGATCTCAGTGGCTTTGAGGTATGCAAGCAACTTCAGAGTCTAAGCATACCTATAATAATGCTCACTGCTAAGAATGACATCAAGGACAAGCTGTACGGCCTTGAGCTGGGTGCAGATGACTATATAACCAAGCCCTTCGACAGCAGGGAACTGACTGCAAGGATAAAAACCGTACTCAGAAGAATTGATAAATTCAGTGCAAAGGAAGATACCAATATACAATTAGGACCGATAATGATTAATACAGCGGAACGGCAGGTCTATCTTGATGGAGAGGAGATGCTTCTGACCCCAAAGGAATATGACCTTCTTATGCTTCTATGTGAGAACCAAAGAAAGGTCTTTTCCCGTGAAAACCTCCTTGAGCTGGTATGGAAGTTCGAATACATAGGAGACAGCAGGACCGTAGACATGCATGTCCAGAGACTGAGGAAAAAGCTTGGCAAATATAACTTCTTTATAAAAACCGTATTTGGAATCGGTTATAAATTTGAGGTACATATATGAAACTAAAACATAAAATTATTGCACTTAATATGGGTGCTCTTTTTTTCATGCTCATTATTTTAGGAACCATACTTACACAAATAACAGACAACTATAACCTGAGGACCACACTTCAATATCTTGAAAACCAAAGCAATTACTCGGCCATATATATTGAACAATATGCACTAAGTAAAGCCCCCAATGATTTTGAGGTTCCTGCTGTTATGAACACTAGTGCCAATTATCTCGCAGAAGTGTTGAAGGAATCTGTCAAATGCAGAGTGCAGATATTCTATGGCACTGAATTGCTCGGGGATTCAGAAGAGTCAACAAGCTCTGATGAAGTCGTAAGACCTGAAATTGCAGAAACCTTCCAGAAAAACAAGGCATATTTTGTTTCGCCAGGTAAGAACAGGGTGTTCTATTATGCAGTGCCTGTAAGCATCAGCAACAGGTACACCTACTCCCTGGGCTTCATATACGACCTTGATGAAGCTGATAACATGAAGAGTAATACAATAAAAATGTTCGTACTCACCGGGGTGTTCCTTTCAGTCTTTATGATGTTTGGCAGCACCTTGATTTCCAATAGGATAACGAATCCAATAAAAATACTGAATGAAGCCACCAAGCAGTTTTCTGAAGGCAATTTTGAAAGCCGTGCAGTCGCAGCCACCCATGATGAGATTGGAGATCTCTCCACCACCTTCAATTCTATGGCGGACAGCATTAAAGATATGATAACAAAGCTTAGCAGCGAAAAGGAAAAGCAAAAATACTTTTTTGATAATTTTACCCATGAGATTCGTACCCCCCTTACCACTATTCTGGGCTATACCGAGCTTTTATGGAAAACCAACGATGAAGAGGTAAGGGATAAAAGCCTTTTTTATATAACCTCCGAAGGAAAAAGAATGCTTAAAATGATGGAAAGGCTTCTTGAGCTCTCAAAGCTGAAGAACTACAGCTTCGAAATAAACAAATCAGAATCAAACCTAAAGAAGCTTATAGAGGACGCCTGCGATTCAATGCAGTATAAAATGAAAAGATACAGCACCAGCTGCAGGCTTAATTTGGAAAATATCACCCTGAAAGTGGACCCTGACCTCTTTAAGCAGGTAGTAATAAACATTATTGACAACTGCATCAAATACAGTAAATCCCCCGTCATTGATATAAATTTGAGTCGCCATGAGGTTATAAAGCTTGAAATTATAGACTATGGCTGTGGAATAGATCAAAAGAACCTTGAGAGTGTATTCGACCCCTATTACAAGGTGGATCAATCCAGGAACAGCAAGACCGAGGGCTGGGGCTTGGGCCTGTCTATCGTTAAGGAAATAGTTGACAAGCATGGTGGAAATATAGAGATTATCAGTATTCCCCAGAAAGGTACCAGTATAATAATAACTTTAGTCTAGCCTTTATATGGAGGATAATAATGAAAAGATTAGCTTTTATATTGTCGGTTTCAATTATTTTGCTGTCAGGCTGTGCCATAAAGCAAGGACATTTGGTTGTCATTAATGATAAGAGTCAAAGCGAGACACAGCAGGACAAAAGTCTATATGAACATCTGAATGTTGAATTTCAAAAGTTTCCCATAGAAAAATACGCAGAAGCAGCCGGTAAAGTTGGTGCAGATTTGAAGCCCCTTGCAGTATCTCCGGACTATAGTATGGTTCTTGCCTATCAGACCACCGGAAGCTCTATCGCAGATATCGCAAACAATAGAGTAGTAATTGGGAATCTGGTGCAGGAAATTAGCCTTTACATGGTCTTCACTGAAAGCGGAGAGTGCAAAAGCCTCGGGAAGTATCTGTCACTCAAGGATTTCCGTTTTGATGAAACAGGAAAATCCTTGGCCTTCATTGATGGAAGCAGCAATATATTTATGTATAACAGCATAACAGGACAGCTGCAAAAGCTGGTTTCCGCCGAGAAATGGAATTCTTACTACAATTTAAGCTGGTCAAAGGATTCAAAAAGTCTGATTATAAACACTCGTATGGAATTCGATATAGCTTCCAGGGAGTTCATATCAATTGCAGTGGACAGCTATACCCCTTTTATAAAAAGGAAATTCAGCGACGACAGTTACATAGTTCAGATGAAAAATGACGATTATAACGACATGATTGCTTTTTACGACTTCAGCAAAAAAAGCTTTACCAGCATCGCAAACGGTATTTTCATTGATTCCGACAATTCAAACGTGATATATACCAAAGACTTTATGAGCGGGCTCAATGTTGTCAACCTGAAAACCTTAGAGAGCAAATCCATTGAAAACGCACCGATATACTGCTCTTATATAATGAAATCAACCG
This sequence comes from Clostridia bacterium, assembly GCA_035628995.1. Taxonomy (NCBI): domain Bacteria; kingdom Bacillati; phylum Bacillota; class Clostridia; species Clostridia bacterium. Next base: position 224,326 of record DASPIR010000010.1, read on the forward strand.
GTGATATCCTGTACACAACTCTAAACAATGACCTTGACAGCCGCTTCAGATATTTGCTGGTAAAAATCAACCCGACTTCCATGACAAGAACTACAGCCAAGCTTTCAACGCCGACCTTTTATATGAGTCCGGCTGAGGATAAGCTGTACTTTATAAGCGGCTACAGTGAAAACAGCATTGACGTAAATGCCAAGGACCTCAGAGTATATCAAAACAATTTAAGAAATGATGATACAGATATGTATGGAATAAAGACAACCTTGCTTAAGATGTTTCAACTAGACTATAAGTTCAATGATACCTATGAAAAATACGAGAATAAAGCCAAGGAAATATACACTAATTCCTATGACCCACTCCCTCAGGAAGCCCTGGAAAATAAACTGGTGGACTTTAAAAGATATAATTTGCCTATACCGACTCATCAACGGGAGGACCATATACCTCCGACTATTTATTTCGATCAGCTTAGCGTCAGCAGCACTAAGGCTTCGGTAAACTTGGGCCTGTACTATATCAACTCAGTTGAAATGATAAAAACCGGAGAGAAATGGTATATCACTGGCTTCTCAACCCATTCAGCTTCTGCTGAAGTAAATGCTATTAACGCAATTGTAAGAAAGCATCTTAACGATATTAAGTTCAAGAATAGGGATGAAGCCGTAAAGTATTGGATAGCAGCGGAAGATAATGAGTACCGGGCAGCCCAGAGAAAAATTGTCGAAGATCTTATAAAGAACGCTGATAAGCTCACCTTTGAAGTCGGAGAGATTGAGCTCTGGTCCTTGAGCGATCCCCATAGAGCTGAAAGCGCCGAAAGGTCCACCAACGCAAAAGTAAAAGTAATTATCCAGGATGGTACCAACACTATGAAATATAAGCTTGTACTTTCCAGACAATATAAGCAGCAGTTTGAAATAGAAAGCTGGAATACTGACCCTTTGAGCATTTCGCAGTTGTTTTAGCACAGGCAATGGGCAATGGGTTAGGGATGGTCTTTGGAGATTTAGGAAAATTGATGCGCGTTACTCATTTCGAGTTTCGCGCATTTTAATTTTAATTATAAAAAAGGGCATTCTATAACCGAGGTGAAGAAAATGTATCGTGATAGTGATGGTAAAAAAACCAGCGCTGCTATTATTCCAATACAAAATATGATAAACGGCGGCGGTGTGATATTTTTTGGCGAAGATCCAGGAGTCATTGGTGATATAGACGATGATGACAACATCCGAGAAAAGAACATTGAAAAACTATCCAGGTAGCATTTACGACCTCATACACCTGCGGCATAATAAAAGGGCGTTTTCCCTTGCCGCAGGAAAATACCCTCTCTTATGGGCATTGCTAATCTAAAGTTTTCTTGAACTTTTTCATTGTCACAATTATTATTACAGCAATCTGAAGCATTAGTATTGTTGTAACCTCCGCAAGATAATTCAGTCCAACCCCTTTTACTATTATCCCTCTCAATATTTCTAAAAAATACGTTATTGGGAATGCACAGCTTATAGCATAAATAAGCTTTGGCATGGCTTCCCTGGGAAACATGAAGCCTGAAAGCAGCACACTGGGCAGTATAAAGAGCATTGCTGCCTGCATTGCCTGAAGCTGAGACTTGGCCACCGTCGAAATCAGCATTCCCATCGCAAGTGCTCCGATGAGAAATACTGAGCCTAGCAAAATCAACAGCGGAAGACTTCCCTTTATAGCTACTCCAAACATAATATAACTTAATCCCAATATAATTATAAAATCATAAAAGCCAATTATTATATATGGTATCAGCTTGCCTACAATCAGCTCCAAAGGAGTGACCGGGGTCATTATAAGCTGTTCTATAGTCCCTCTTTCCCTCTCCCTTACCATTGCAAAGGCCGTCAGAATGATGGTTATATTCTGCAGTATCAGTCCCACCACTCCCGGCACATTGAACTTGCTGCTCTCCAGAGTGGGATTATACATAACCAGCGGCTTTGCACTTACAGCCGGTGCAGTACCAGCCGCAAGCAAGGCTTTTTTTGCTTGAAGCTCCCGAAGCTTGATTGTGTGGTTATTTGCCAATATAACTGAGTATGACATGGCAGTCCTTGCGATTGTCGGATCAGAGCCATCAACCAGTATCTGTATTTGTGCAGTCTGGTTCCTTTTTATTTCTCTGGCATAATCTGTTGGAATCACAAGCCCTACCTTGACTATGCCTTTATCAATGTATTCTTCCACCTTGTCCATTGATTCTACCATTTCAAAGGCTTTGAAGTAGTATGAGTTGTTGAACTTATCTATAAGTTCTCTGCTCTCAGGTGTTCTGCTCTCATCACATACCACCAGGTCCACATGGTTTACATCTGTATTTACCGCATAACCGAATATGAGCAGCATCATGACGGGTGCGACAAGAGCCATAATAAGGCTTGCCCTGTCCCGCTTTATATGTATGAACTCTTTCTTGGTTATTGTCAAAAGCCTTTTGAACTTCATTCCTGCACCCCGCCTTCCGACCTTTTGGCCTTGAGGTCCTTGAATGAGGATATCACTTCTTTATTTGTCAATTGCTTTACATAGTGTATGAAGATATCCTCCAAGTTCTGAGTATTATGCTTTTTGTATAGTTCCTGCGGAGTATCAATTGTAATAAGATCGCCATTGTATATAAAGCCAATTATATCGCATATCGAAGCCTCATCCATGTAGTGGGTCGTCACAAGCACTGTTATTCCGCCACCGACCAGCTGTGTTATTGAATTCCAGAATTCTCTCCTGGAAACAGGGTCCACTCCTGCTGTCGGCTCATCAAGTATAAGAAGACTTGGGTTGTGTATAAGGGAACAGCCTAAGGCCAGCCTCTGCTTCCAGCCCCCCGAAAGTGTACCTGCCAGGCTTTTCTCCTTGCCTTTCAGGTTAGCCATCTCTATAAGCTGCTTCTTCCTTTCTTGCAGCTGCTCTCTGGGCATCATATATATATTTCCATAGAAGTCCAGGTTTTCTTCCACCGTCAGATCCTCGTAAAGGCTGAACTTCTGCGACATATACCCTATATTATGCTTTATCATTTCTGTATCCTTTATAAGGTCGTAACCCAGGACCTTCCCTTCACCGGAGGTAGGACGTATCACTCCGCATATCATCCTTATAGTTGTTGACTTGCCAGAGCCGTTAGGTCCCAGGAAACCAAATATCTTTCCTTTTGGTATATCAAAAGATATACCATTTACGGCTGTGAAGCTGCCGAATTTCTTTGTAAGATTTTTTATTGAAATTGCGTAATCCATATCCCTCACCCGCTACTTTACATTGACATCCAGCAGCATACCGGGCTTTATGCTGTCCAGATTGTCCATTATCTTTACTTTCACTGCAAATACCAGCTTCATTCTGTCTTCTTTTGTAACTATGTTAATCGGGGTGAACTCGGCTTCAGGGGAAATGTATATTATCTGTCCTTTTATTTCCCTGCCCTTGATGTAATCGCTTTTTATGCTCACCTGCTTACCCAGCTTCAGGCTTGGCAGGGCCTTCTCCGGTACATATATCTTCACCCAAAGGTTAGACTGATCCGTTATTGTCATTAATGGGCTTCCCAAACCTACATACTCACCTTCGCTAAAGTTCACCGTCTCAATGATTCCGTCCTTTGCTGCCGACACCTTGCTCTTATCCAGCACGAGTTTCGTAAGCTCCAACCCTTTTTCCGCCTGTGCTACACCGTACTCTGAAGCACTTATGCTTCTCTCTGTTGCGCCATTTATCAGAAGCCTGAGCTTTTCCTGTGATGCAGCAAGCTGCGCGTTTGCACCGTCCAACTGTGCCTTTGACCCTGAAAGCTGTGCTTTTGCACTTTCAACTGAATGCTTGGCGCTTTCCAGAGCATTTAGTGCTGTATTCATTGCATACTCTGCATTCTTCAGGTCCTGCTCAGTAGCAGCACCTGTATCAAAAAGCACCTTTATATCATCATATTGATCTTTCTTTAAGGTAAAGGTTTCCTGTGACGACTTGAGATTTTGCTCTGCTTGCCCAACGGTCGCATCAACTTGTTTTACAGCGTTTTGGACTTGTCTCGCTGCAGCTTCCCCCTGTTGAACTAGCGCCCGCTGAATGTTTATCTCTTCTTCCCTGTTTCCCTCTGCTGTCCTTGCGAGCTCATTCTCTGCACTTTCCACAGAAATCTCTGATTGTTCTGCTTTTACCTGGTTCTCAGGAGTATCAATAACTGCCAAAAGGCTTCCTGCCCTAACCATCTGTCCCTCCTGAACCTTTATCTCCTTAATCCGTCCACTGACCTCAGCACTGACATCTATCTGTTCAGCTTCAGCAGTACCGTAAAATACAAAGCTGTCCCCCGTTCCTGAAGTGATTGACCTAACATATGTAAAGCCAATGTAAGCAACAACCGCGATTAATACAATAGCTACAGGAATAACAATCTTCTTCTTAGATTTCATGCCTTACCCCTCTTTCTTAACACATATTCCATTCATAAAAATATCCAGTACCACATCCAATTCCTTATCAACATCGAGTGACTTTTTCAATACGTTGCCTTCCAACACAACTGTAGCAAGCATACCAATGAAGCTCCTTACTGCTGTATGAGGATTAATATCCCTGAATATTCCTTTTGCAACGCCCAAACCATAGAAGCCTTCAGCCATTTTGATTACTTTAGGTATGAACTGGCCTACATACTCATTCATAATATCCTCATGAAACGGGAGTTCGTTCACAAGTATTTTAAATGCGCTTATATTCTCATTCACTTTTACAACTTTGCTTTTTATAAAACCTTTGATTTCCTGTTTAGCATCCGCTGAAGATGCTAAGTTTTGAAAATCCTCAGTTGATTCGAACATTATACCTGGTATGATTTCATGGACTATTTTGTTCAAAACACTCCTTAATATATCTTTCTTCGTACTATAATACTTAAAAACGGTCCCCTCGGAGACTCCCGAATCCTTTGCGATATCAGCAGTTTTGGTGCCATGATACCCTTTTTTTGCAAAGTGCCGTATAGCTGTATCTAAAATTCTATCCTGCGTTTCACTGCTATTTCCCATGTAACTTAACAACCTCCCCCATAAGTGAGTGACTACTCACTTATTATTATAGTAATATTATCCTTTTCTGTCAAGATGGTAGAAAGATAAATGTCCACACTAAAAAAGTCACGACCACATGAGGCGTGACTTATGCCGGATTTGATCAGGCAATGAGATATGCATTTCAATGCACCCTCCCATGTATCAACTATATTACCGCGTATATCTTACTCCACATCACCCTGTTCCAAAAGCCCCATCAATACATTGATCGCATATAGCGGAATATTTGTTAGCCAAGACTCCTGTCTATAATCAGACATGGAGCTGCGAAAAGCCAGTTTTGGCTGGTATTTTAAACAATAATTTTTAAGGCTTTTTGCCTGTAAGTTTTCTGATGCTTTAACTTCAAGAGGAATAATATCTCCGCCACTCTGAAAAATAAAATCAATTTCACCAGTAGATTTTTCAGCTGACCAATAATACGGTGTTACTTTACCGCTTGATTTAAGTTGCTGGAGTACATATTGCTCAGTTAAAGCTCCTTTGAACTCCTCAAACATTTTGTTACCTTCAAGTATTGATTTCAAATCAAGGTCACTCATTGCAGCAAGTAATCCCACATCAACTATAAACAGCTTAAAAGCATTAAAATCTTGATATGCAATTAGCGGCATATCAGGTTTTGATATACGACCCACTTTATATATCAAGCCGCAATCAATAAGCCATGTCATAGCAAGCTCATATTCTCTTGCTCGCGCCCCTTGTCTAATTAGTCCATATATAAATTTTCGGCTTTCCTTAGCAAGTTGTGATGGGATAGACGCCCACAGCATTCTAATTCGTGGCACAGCTTCATTTGGCGCATGCTTTGAAAAGTCTTGCTCATAAGCCTTGAGAATTTTCTTTTGTATATCGCGTGCCATAGAATAATCAGATGAAGCCACAAAGCTTGCCACCACCTCCGGCATCCCACCGATATAATAGTATTGCTTTAGTAGATCAATATATTTGCCTTTAAAGGTTGTAATCATCTCAAAATCATGAGTCTGTAAAAGGTCCACAAGATTATTATTACCAGTCGCACTCAAAAACTCCAAAAAATCCAAAGGATACAAATCCAGAAAGTCTACCTTGCCTACTGGGAATGAAGTACCCGGATGGAGTGCTACCCCGAGCAGGCTTCCAGCGGCAATTATTTGATATTCTGGTGCATTTTCGCAGAAATATTTGAGTGATGTAAGTGCTCGAGGCACCTCCTGTATCTCATCAAAAATAATCAATGTAGTTTCTGCATCAATTGTAACATCTGTCTCAATCTGCAGAGCAGTAATAATTCTTTTTATATCCAGGTTGCCACTAAATAGGCTTTCCATACGTTCATTATTGTCGAAATTTATATATGCACAGCTTTTATACTGCGTATGAGCAAACTCATTCATAAGCCATGTTTTACCGACCTGCCTTGCTCCTCTTACGATTAATGGCTTTCGGTATTTGCTATTCTTCCATTTGATTAAATCGTTCATAGTTTGCCTAAACATATGCAACACCTCCATATTACTTTTGCAGTAAGCATAGCATGAAGTTTTACATAAGTCAAACGACTTTTTGGAATTAACTCCATTTTTATCAACGACTTTATGTGTATAAAAAAATAAGAAGGCGATTTCTCGCCTTCTATTAATCCTCTGCGTTCACTATTACTTTCACAATCACATTATTGCTGATTGCATGCTTTATCAGTTCTGCGCTGATTATTGTTCCCTTCTCGTAGAAAATATCCTCTATGTCTATACCTTCCAAAAGCTGCTTGCCGCATAGATACGCATATTTTGCATCTACTCCGGGAATAACATCCTTCTCATCATTATGATGTATGGATCTTACTACACTGAGTTCAGAGCTCTCAAGGCTCTTCTCCTTCTGCTTGTGGCTTTCATCATTCCATTTGATTTCCGGCCCTATTTCCATGGATACTGCAGCTTCCTCTTCTGAAGAATCATCTTCCTCAGAAGCTTCTTCTTCAGTCAAGATCTCTGACCCCGTCTCCTGAATCGCAGCTTCTGTCTTTTCAAACTCAGCTTCTTCTAAATCCGCAACAATCACGCTTCCATAGTTCACTATCTTTGACATTTCAATTTTGTAATACTCTGTGTATATGTATTGGACAACAAGCTGGTCGTCCACCTCAATCTCACGTAAGCACCCTAAATGCTTTCCGCTGATGTTGTAAACATCGAGCATGGATTTAAGGGATTTTACATCCTGGGTCGCCATTGTCATGGCTTTCACATCCTGAATCATGACAGCATCACTGCCTATGATTGCACTTTCTACAGGAATGGTAAAGTGGTTCTCCATATTCCTATGATAGATGCCGCTGACCTTATTGTCTTTGATTATAACTCCGTCCACCGTTCCTGCGATTTCTGCTTCATGCATTGCTATAATTGGCTGCTCCAACAGCTTAATAATCAAAAGCTAGCACCTACCCTTCAAGGCTTGTTTTAACATCCCTGTACATTCTATAGTACATGCTTCCTACTACATTGTCATATTCTCCAATATTACTCTTTATGCAAATAAAGTCATTGCTCAGATACTTGCTGAGATATTCAAAGAGTATCTTGCTTCCGCCGCCGGCAAATATTATGCTGTCGCAGCTGCCCATGAACTTTATTTTTGCAAATTCTCTGATATCCTTGCTCAGGTCATATGCAAAGACATCAAATACGTTTTTAACTATGCCGCTTGCATCTATGTCCTCACCCTTTTTGCCCTTGAGCACCGACTCATGGAATCTTATCATATTGTCAACTTCGAAGCTGTATGGTTTTCTGTCGAGCTTGTCCCTGAAGTTGTTATAAAGTATCAATGAAATCTTCTCATAACAGTCGAACATACCCTTTTCGAAGGTGTTTACCCCTGCTACCTTGAAGCCATCGAATGCAGCTACATTTATCTGTCCTGAGCCTACATCCCAAACTACTGTTTTCATATCATCCTTGAATTCTTCCTTAACGCTTCCATCTTCATTGACCGCATACTGGAAGAATGCAGCTATACCTTCAGGACATAAAACTACTTTTTCAATATCAAATACTACCTCGTATATTACCTGTGAAGGGTTGTATATGTTAAAGAACATAACCTTCATATTTCCCATGAGGCTCTCAGTATATTTGTTAGCGGACTCTTCTTTATTCCTTGCATACTCTATAAGGGGCTGGTTAACTGTAAGGTCAATTTTCTGATAGTTTTTGTTGTACTTGGCCAGATTGTAAGCTATGCCTGCTATTATGCAGAACATTATTACTTCATCTGCTGCTTTCTCCTGATATCTGTTCCTGTCTCTTATCAGAAGACCTTTTTCTTCAGCGGCCTTTCCTACCAGCATCTTGCCCCTAGATTCACCATCCTTAATGATTTCAACAAACATATTGTTAATATCGAGCTTTGCAGCATCGTTATTCCAGTCTGAAAGGTCGAAGTCAAAGTTCAAACCATAGTTCAAATCCTTCTCCGGCTCAGATATGATTGTTGGAAAATCAAAAGGCTTTCTGGATTCCTCCATTACTTTCGTCAATCTGTTTCCACCATCTGCGTAAATTTTAACCCGAGACTCCATTAAAAGACCTCCTTATAATATTATAAAAGTAAATGAATACAACTATTCTATAGTATACGATACTCCATATCTTCCCAGCAGCATATAGGACTTTAGTCCTAATTTGTCTCAATTTGTTGAAAAATCAACCATTTTGTGTTAATTTCAAGATGTATGTTGCTTTACTAAGGGAGGGTATAAGTTGGAAAATGTAAATAATAAAAGTGCTTCTAAGGTGCACCGTTGCATTATCTCCACAGGTTCATCCTCTTCTTCTTATCTTCACAGCTATACTTCAAGCAATGTCGAAGAGAACACATCCATCTGCAATTGCTCGAATAAGGAAGATATTTGCAAGGTAGATTCTGCTAATCATTATGATATTATTATAAATTATTCTGACGAATCAGTAAATGACATTATATATGATTTGTTCAATTTTCTTATACCACATGATGTTCCTATCAGAGTTGTCTTCATTATGGACAAAAACATGTCAAGCAGCAGTACGCCGAAACATGTCGCATTTTTAGAAAGACTGGAGAAACATAAATTTATCACTCTCGAATTTATAGATGACAGTCCGGTAGAACCAGTTACGCAGGAAGAAAATATAATATACTTCGTAGGTCCCGGGAACACTGGCAAGACTTCAATAATTGCCTCCTTAAGCGAGACTTTCAGGGAAAATAATCAAAAGCTTGCACTAATTGATATCACCAGGAAGAATAAGCTCATCAATTATTTCCCCAAGCACAGCTTTCTAAACACGGGCAATTTGAAGGATTTTTCTATATCCAGTGATTTCTTCAGGTCTGTGAACATTTACACTGATGGCCTGGTAGACCTTTATGTATATGACTATGAGTATGATAAAAAAGGTCCTGAGGTCATATATTTCTGTGAGATACTTAGAAAACTAAGCGATCTGTATGATTTTATAATTGTAAATGCTGATGAAAGCTCGTTAATAGGTACTCCCTACATATATAAAACAGCCAGCAAGGTTTTCATAGTGCACGACTTCATGCCCACCAAGATAAGGGCTACAAAAAAGCTTCTTCTTAAGCTGATATCTGCAGGCATTGATACCCAGAAAACAGTATCACTTATATATAACAAGACCCTCAGTGACACAATAGATATCGGCAAGATAGAGGAGAAGCTGCTTTTTATAAGGCTGCCCAACAAGAATATCATGCCTGCTGTGGATCTTAATTGCAGTACGTTTGAAATACCATACGAGCAGAAAACAATGGCTGCACTGATAAAAAATCTTGCAACAGACACAACCGGCATCGAAAATACCTCAAAGAAATATAGGAATAATATCCGGAATATTTATAAGTACATAAACGACATCTCATATACAGATAATGATGACATGGAAATATCGCAATACATTAAGGAGAAATTTCATAAGCTTACCGACCGAAAATATATAACGGAAGGCTTAAATAATATAAAAATAGACGTTGTCAACTTGAAGGACAGCAAGATTGCAGTAAAGCTTAGAACAAAGCTCCCCACTTCAGACATCAAGAATTTGAAGCTGAAGCTTCTAAAACATTACGACTCAGTTAGAAGTGCGATAGCAAAAAGCAAATATTTTAAGATAAATAATAAGAAGCCGCATTAATCAATGCGGCTTCTCTTTTTCCTTAAAAACCGAACAATACCTTTATACTCCTATATTTACTTTTGCCCGAAGCAACCTGCAGAGCTTGCTTATAGTCCTTTATATCAAACACATGGGTAACAAGCGGCTTGATATTGATCTTCCCGCCTTGAATCAGGTCAAGGGTATGCCTGTACGTGGAGGCCGTCTTCCCTTGAATGCTTTCAGTGCTGCACCAATAAGCCCCATGCAGTTTGACCTCCTTAAGCCATATCGGAGTCCAATCTACGCCCTTTGGAGCAGAAGCCAGGCCAATAAGCACCATGGTTCCTCCCTGCTTTGTAAATCTCAAAGACTCATCAATACTCAAATCCGAGCCGACACATTCAAAAACCCTGTCGAAGCCCCCTGCCATAACTCTCTTGCCTATAATGGGCTTATACAGCGTGCCTCCTGTTATATTTGCGAAGGTTGAGAAATAATCATTATCTCGGGTATATACAACATTATCTGCACCATATAGTTCAGCCAGGTCACCCTGGAATTTATGTCTTGCAAGAATAGTAATGCTGCATTTGGACCCCAGCGCCCTAAGGCATGCCACTACCATGAGTCCAATAATTCCGCTTCCCACCACCAGTACCTTTTCATTATCATCCGGAAAATTCCTTGCAACAGGGTGAAGAGCCGAGGCTATTGCATCAACCAGCACAGCATCCTCGCTCTTGGTATCTTCATTAAGCTTAATGAGCTGTGACTTGTGAGCAATATAATATTCTCCCCAGCTTCCTCCCGTATCCCTGCAGGAGCCGATGGACATTCCCGGTGCCAATAAACCTCTGGTAAAGTTGCTGCACAAAGCCGCATTGCCGCTCTTACAGCTTGGACATTCCTCTTCAATGCCCCTCACCCTGCAGGAAAGTATAGGATCTGCAATTATCCTGTCTCCTACCTCGAAGCCCTCTACATTATTTCCTTTTTCTGCTATCACACCAGCATTCTCATGTCCTATTACAAAAGGGAAGGATACAAAAGGTGATGCAGAAGGACTATCATGCAGATACACCAGGTTGAGGTCACTCCCGCAGACTCCTCCATAGCTGGTCTTGATTTTCACCCAATCCTGCCCTGGGAGCTCAGGCTCTTTAAGATTATCTTTATAGCTGGTACAGGTGATTCCCCCATAACTGAGCTTTTTATTGACCTTTCCCAGCATCAGCGTGCCCACGTATTTCTTTACATCCCCGTCAAATACTATCCCTTTCAATTCTATTCCCCCTCGTATAAAAAAGTTTTATATAACATTATATTCTCTGCCCACAGTCTCTAAGGCTTCCAGCGCTTTATCCAGATGTTCTCTGGTATGCGTAGACATAAGACTCATTCTGATTCTCGCCATTCTCTTTGGAACTGCAGGATACATTACCGGATTAACATATATGTCCAGCTCATGCAGTCTTCTGCACATCTCCCTTATCTTAAGGTCATTCCCTATGATAATCGGGAATATAGCCGTTTCCGAGTTTCCCAGATCGAACCCCATTTCAGTGAGGTTAGACTTGAAATAATTGATATTGTCCCAAAGCCTTTCCCTATGCTCCGGCTCATCCTCAATGACATCCAGCGCAGCAAGCAGCGAGCCTGTAACTTGAGGAGTCATTGCAGTAGAGAATATGTATGGTCTTGAGTAGTAGCGAAGCAGCTCAACAAGCTCCCCGCTTGCAGCAATAAAGCCGCCTACTCCGCCCAAGGCTTTTGATAGGGTGCCTGCAACAATATCTACCCTGCCTTCAATACTATGATGCTGTGGGGTGCCTCTTCCTGTCTCTCCTATGACTCCGGTAGCATGGGCTTCATCTACCATAACATAAGCTCCATGCGCCTTTGCCAGCTCCACGATCTTGTCAAGCGGAGCAATATCTCCATCCATTGAATAAACTCCGTCAACTACAATTAGTTTTGTCCTGTATTTATCCTTTACTCTTATAAGTACCTTCTCCAGAGAATCCATATCACTGTGCCTAAAAAACTTTGTGTTTGTATTTTTACAGCCATCTATTATGCTGGCGTGAACAAGCATATCAAGTATTGCAATATCCTCCTCCTGCAGGATGGAAAGCAGCGTGCCGCAGTTGGAGCCAAAACCCGAGGTATAAATTATAGAATCCTCGCAGCCTTTAAATTTAGCAATCTTCTTCTCCAGTTCAATATGTATATCCAGAGTCCCACCCAGCAGAGGAACGCTGCCTGCCCCGGAACCATATTTCTCCAGAGCTTCTCTGCCTGCTGCAATAGTCCTCGGATGCTTCGTCAGGTTCAAGTAGTCATTAGAAGCGAGATAAACCATCTCCTTTATCTTCCCAGTATAATGATCTCTCACCTTCATTACCGGACTTGACCCATCTGTTGATACCCTCCTGTACTGCAGATGCCTTTTGTCTTCGATATCCTTTCTGTATTCCCCAAAGGCCTTTGCTCTGCCCATTATATCGGTATCGGGCACTTTAAAAAAATCTGCAAGACTGTAGTTTCTTGAATCCATTACTGTAACCTCCTGATAAAATTCTTATAACGTTTCTGGAAACCAATATTCACAACCCCTACAACCCTATGTGTACAATTTTGTGCACACGAGATTTGTTATATATTATACCACTTTTTCAAATATTTAGAAGTACGATTCATATGTTGTAGACAACTTTTTATAAGTCATAATGCGACACCACTTCTTGACATTAACTACCCTGCCATAGATAATGAAAAGTAGAACATACTATAAAAAATCACAAGCATCGGAGGTTATTAATTTGAAGAAGCTTGTTTTGATTACTCTTTTAATACTTACCTTCTTAATAGCAACAAATTGCTCTATCCCTCCGGTTTCCGAAAGCAAACCTGATTCCGGAACGCCGCCTCAGGATAGTGAAGTGATTGACGATAAGCGGGATGAGTTGGAAGAAAACGCCGCCGCTATACTCAATAAAATGAATCTTGATGAAAAGGTCGGTCAGCTCTTGGTTGTAGGGTTCCCGCAGGATGTCACCGAGGAAGACCTCCAGGATTACATCGATAGATACAAGGTTTCGGGATTTATCCTTTTTAAAAGGAATTATGAGGATTTTGATTCCCAGTATAACTTGGTCAATAGCTTAAAGGAGAGGAACGACCTGAAAAACCCCTTGCCTCTATTTATTTCGGTGGATGAGGAAGGCGGCACAGTATCAAGACTCCCAGCGGGCGGGACGCATTTTCCGGATGCAAAGCTTGTGGGCAAAGCAGGAGATCCGGAGCTCACTTATAAGACAGGGGAAGTCATAGGTCAGGAGCTTGGGGCTTCAGGCATAAATCTTGATTTCGCTCCTGTGCTGGATATAGTCAGCAGCAGTGAAAACAAGCTGCTTATAAGACGTTCCTACGGAGCTACTGCAGACATAGTATCAGCTCATGGAACAGCCTTTATCAACGGTTTACAGGCGACAGGCGTCATAGCCGTTCCAAAGCATTTCCCCGGCCACGGAGCCACTACTGTGGATTCCCACGGCAAGCTGCCAATAATAAACATTGATAGTGAAACATTCCAGGGCAGGGAGCTGGTTCCTTTCAGAACTGCGATTAATGAAGGCCTGGAGGCTGTAATGGTAGGGCATCTTGCATATCCAAAGCTGGACCCCTCAGGTTTGCCTGCTACGATGTCCAGCTATTTCCTTACCGATATTCTCCGGAAGGAATTAGGCTTCAAGGGCATTTCCATTTCAGATGAAATAGAGATGTATGGGTATATGAGCGGCAAAGCCACACTTGAGGAGTGTGTTATTACCTCCTTCAACGCCGGACTTGATATATTTGTTATAGGGCATACCAAAACAATACAGGATAGGGTATTGAAAGCTCTGAAAGACGCATGCGGGAACGGCAGGATAACAGAGCAGAGGCTCAACGAATCAGTGCTTAGGATTATCAAGGTAAAACTTAAGCACAAGCTTTCAGATACAATGGAGTACAGCCTTGAAGAAGCCAGAAATAACTTCACCAGCAAGGAGCACAAGGCGGTGCTGGAGGAATTGAATAGTAAAATAAAAGCTGCAAGGTAAGAGTTTTGGTTCGAGGTTCGGGGTTTAGGCAGGGCTTGCGCAGCAATTAAAGGGCAGATGATTTTCATCTGTCCTTTTAAAATTGCCCAAATATGTACATAATATATACGAACATATGTTTGCATATTCGACTTAAATATGCTATGATTTGTATATAAAACCAACACTTGGAGATGATGCTATGGACATAAAAAAGCTGGCGATATTAGGGGAGGCAGCCAAGTACGACATTTGTTCCTCCAGTGCCTCCTCAGGCCGCAAAATCGCAAAAGCGGACATGGGCAATACTGTCCCCTCCGGAGTCTGCCACTCCTTTACTCCCGATGGAAGATGCGTTTCTCTTCTTAAGGTTCTTATGACCAATGAATGCGAGAAAGACTGCAGCTACTGCCCAAACAGGGCACAACGGGATGTGCCGAGAATAGCCTTTGCTCCCGAAGAATTATCCAGGCTGTTTATAGATATGTACGAGAGGAACTATGTAGAAGGGCTTTTTCTTAGCTCAGGCGTTCGACACGGTATGTCAGACTCAATTGAAAACATGCTGAAGACCATTGAGATACTGAGAATGAGGTATCGATTCGGAGGTTACATCCACCTTAAGATGCTGCCGGGTACCTCGGAACAGTATATTAATCAAGCAGTCAGGCTTGCGGACAGAATCTCACTCAACCTTGAAGCGCCTAACAGCGAAAGACTCAAAGCACTAAGCAGCAGCAAGGATTACGAGAAGGACTTGCTGCTTCCTATTGAGAATATTGCCAGGGTAATAGGGCAGAATCCCGGCACGACACATACCACTCAGTTCATTGTAGGTGCCGCCCAGGAAAGTGATAAGGAGATACTGACGACTGTTAATGACCTTTACTCTTCCTACAATCTGAAAAGGGCTTATTTCAGCGCGTTTAGTCCTGTATATGACACTCCGCTGGAGAATGTGGCTCCCGCCCCTCGGATTAGGGAAAGCAGACTTTATCAATCAGACTTCTTGATGAGATTTTATGACTTCAAATTCAAGGACTTTTATTTTAATGGAACGGGTAATCTTGACCTGGAGCTTGACCCCAAGCTCATGTATGCCGTCAGAAATCCTCAATTTTTCCCTGTAGAGGTAAACAGGGCATCCCTGGAGCAGCTTCTCAGAGTGCCTGGAATAGGCCCCAAATCAGCTCGCAAAATACTTGAGATCCGCCGGCAGTATCGGATAAAAAGTCCTTTGGAGCTAAAGAATATGGGGATAAGCTTAAAACGCAGCCAGAAATTCATTACTATTTCGGGGAAATGCTATGACAGCAGCAGATGGCTTATGGACCCGCCCAAATATGAATTTGAGCAGTTAAGTATATTTAAGGAGATCAGCTTATGATAATGTTCTCAGACAATCCTCAATCAATATTAAAAGCTTTCATGCTCACCAAGCTTACAGGAGATACGGTAATAACAGCGGGCAGCAGCAGTCTTCTTCTTTTTAGCGGGGATGCAGTAATCAATACAGACAGCTATGACCTTGAAGCGTTGGCGCAGCAATACAAGGAGCAATTTCACAGGAATGCTGATTGGCTTCATACTCACAAGGGCAATGAACTGATGCATGTGATATATAAAGCCCTTAAACATAGCTCCGAGAGCAAATACTCTGTTATATTCAAAGCAGTTGAAGATGCTTTTACAAAAGGCATTGACTACTGTCTGCAAGGGGCTTCTCAGTACAGTAAAAAGCTCAACTCCCTTTGCAGCGATGTCAACCACGAGGTCTACAGAATGATGGGTTTTATAAGATTCAAGCCGGCTGGAGAGAAGTGCCTTGTCGCCAAGCCTCTTCTCTATCACGATACCGTCGATCTTATACTCAAGGAATTTCAGGGCAGATACCCCAATCATCGTGTTGTCATCCTTGCCGATCAACATTCAAGAGCAATAGAAAACGGCCTCCTATTCGATGTGGACTTTGAAGCTTACGAAAAATATTCAAAAGAAGATATTTATGACTCTGTCTGGGAAGAATACTATAAGTCCCAGTATATAGAACCGAAGAAAAATATGCAGCTCGCCGCAGCAAAGATACCGAAAAAATACTGGGATTGGATGCCGGAGGGAAAGATACTGAAAAGTGAAGAGTAACATAAAACTACTTAATTAAGAGGTGATTTATGTTTAAGCTTATAAGGAATGTGGACGTATATGAACCAAAATATGAGGGCAAGAAGGATATTCTTATCTGCAATGATAAAATCATTAAAATTGCTGACTCTATCGATTTCCCTGCTGGTTTTAATACAGAAACAATTGATGGGAGCGGCTTTAAGGCCGTTCCGGGCTTTGTTGACCAACATGTTCACTTATCTGGGGGTGGCGGTGAAGGTGGGCCTAGCACCAGAACCCCCGACATTAGAATAACCGAACTTACTACCGCTGGTATTACTACTGCCGTGGGTCTTCTTGGTACCGATGGGGTCACTAGAAGTATGGAAGCACTGCTATCAAAAGCAAAGGCTCTTGAAGATGAAGGTATAACCACTTACATTTATAGCGGCTGCTACGCATTACCATTCAAAACCATTACTGGTTCTGTAGAATCTGACCTTATCCTAATAGATAAAGTCATTGGAGTGGGTGAAGTAGCAATATCCGATCACCGCTCCTCTCAACCCAGCTTGGATGATCTCAAAAAATTGGCAGCACATACTAGAGTGGGTGGATTACTTTCTAAAAAGGCAGGGATTGTTCATCTTCATTTAGGGGAAGGTCCCGATGGTATAAAGCCCCTTATGGAAATTGCTAAGACCACAGAGATTCCAGCCAAGCAATTCATGCCAACGCATATGAACAGAGCCAGACATCTTGTAGAACAGAGTATGGAATTTATCAAGATGGGAGGTTTCGTAGATTTGACCTCTGATTTCTATAAGAGCGAAAAGCTGCCGGACTGTATGAGCATAGGCGATGCACTAAAGCTTTATTTAAAAAATGGTATACCCCTGGATCATGTATGTGCCAGCTCTGATGCCAATGGAAGCATTCCCATTTTTGATGAAAATGAAACCCTCATAAGCATTGATATAGGACGTGCAGCAGTCTTGCATAAGGACATAAGAAGTGCAATACAGGATGGCATAGTTACGTTGGAACAGGGTTTGAGCCTTATTACACAGAACCCTGCAAAGGCACTTAAATTGTATCCTCGCAAGGGTACAGTCAGGGAGAATTCTGACGCTGACATAGTACTGCTTGACAGCGATCTTAACATTCATACTGTTATTGCAAAAGGGCAAATAATGGTTAAGAATCATGAAGCAATCGTCAAAGGTTTCTTTGAAAAGTAAAGGCAGGTATGCACCTGCCTTTACTTTCTTAAATATTCTATTAGCTCATTCACTAAATTATTTTCTATTATCAAATCTGAATACTCAAGGCTCTTTCTTGCAAGCTCCTTTTCTTTCTCCAGTTTTTCTATTGGATATTTTTCACCGGTTTTAACATCATATGCTACTCCATCTGCTGTAAGGCAAATGTATTTGTCAGTTATGAAATAACCATGCCTTAAAATTGCAATCCCCTCAGAAGAATTCAGCAAATCCCGGCCCAGCATTGGCATGCTGCTGCTGTCAACACCCATTACATTCAATATAGTCGGCATGAAATCCACGCCTCCGCCAGCTATATGTTTAGTCCCCTTATAGGTATTTCCCGGTATATGTATAATGAGCGGTACCTTCTGCTGTTTCACCCAGTTGAAATCATCCATAACACCCAATCCCAAGAATTCTCCCAGATACTCTTTTTTATCCTTCGGTATGGCAAAATGATCCCCATATATAGCCAGTACCGAGCGTTCCATAATTCCGCTTGCTTCCAGCCCCTCAATGAATTCTCCCAAGGCTTCGTCAGCATAGTGGATAGACTCAAGATAATTCCCTAAGAAAGTATCCTTGTACTCCCCTACATCAAACTTGCTGTAGTACTTTTCATCATTGTCAAAGGGATAATGGCTGGTAAGGGTTATTAAGAGCGAGTAGTATGGCTCCTTATATTTCTCCAGTTGCTCAAGTGATTGTCTGAAGAAGGATTTATCACTGAGTCCCATGCCAACTATCTCATCCTGCACTAAACTGTTCTTATTCACAAACTCATCAAATCCGAGTGTCTTGTACATTACGCTTCTATTCCAAAAGCCAGGCTTATACGCATGCATTGCCGAGGCATAATAGCCTTCCTGCTTCAGCCTTTTGGCAAGGGAATAGTACTCGTTTCCTGAAAACCTTATGTATGCTGAGCCTTCCTTTGCCGGAAACATAGATGCATTGGACAGGAGCTCGGCATCCGAGGTCCCCCCTCCCGCTGTCTCGGTATAGTAATTGTCGAAATATAGGCTGTTCTTTATCAGTTTGTTCAGATTTGGAGTAATCTCCTGTCCACTGATGCTTCTGTTTATAACAAACTCCTGAAGAGCTTCCACCTGAATCACTATTAAATTCTTATCCTTGCCTACGCCAAATAGCTTGGGGTTCTGCGGCTTATCAGCCTTTTTGCTATCTAAAAATTCACGTATGTTTATCTTATTGTCCTCGGTTACCGGCATTGCCTCTTTGTCCTTCGACTTTACAAACTTAAAGGCATCAATACTGTGGAAGCTCAACAGTCCAATATTCTGCACGATATATACCCTGTCATAAAATGAGCTCAGTATAAAGGGTTGTGTTTTCAACAAGCTAAATATGCCGTAGCTGCAAAGTCCAAAGCCTATTACAAATGCAAAAACGAAACGTATAATTCTTTTTCTATAGGCTATATTGCTGCGTCTGCTCACACTTTTGCTAACATTAAGTATTAAAGGTATTATAAAAAGGTCTAGTGCAAATATCAGATCGGATATATGCAGCAGACTGACTACACTGCTTTTCACTGAGGTTACACTGGAGGCTTGAGTTAAAACATTCATTGAGAGCACATCAGTAAAATACCTGTAAAACAGCATATCTGCTATTATGATAAGCGTGACTGCGATATCAATCAAATACAGAAAAGTCAACCGAGCTGTCTTAGGTATAAGACCAGTCCAGCATACAAGTACAAGTACTGTACCCACAACAGAGGCGAACAATGCAATATTCTTAATGCTGCTGCTTTCCATTATCCCATTGAAAACCAGAAGCTTCAACGCAATAAATATAAAGAATAAGTGGATTTCATTACTCATACTGTTTTTTATTAACTCAATAACTCTATTCCTATTAATGTGCTTCATTGTATCATCCTCGAATCAATGTGTATTTTATGTATTTATACGATTGCAACAAAGTATATTCTACATCAATCAAAAAAATTATACAAGCTCTGATAAAATGAAAAAAGCGCTCAAATGAGCGCTTTTCATTAAAGTTCGTGGATGAACAACCCGCTTCTCAGCTTTGGTTCAAACCAAGTTGACTTAGGCGGCATTACCTGGCCTGCGTCAGCTATGGACATAAGGTCATCAATTGTAGTAGGACACATGGAGAAAGCGACCTTCATTCCGACGCTGACTCTTCTCTCAAGCTCCTTGAGACCCCTGATGCCTCCGACAAAGTCTATCCTCTTGTCAGTCCTTGGGTCCTGTATCCCCAGTATTGGGCTAAGCAGGTTATTTTGCATAATAGATACGTCAAGCCTGTCGACAGGGTCATTTTCATTGAAGGTTCCTGCTTTGGCTGTCAGCTTATACCATTTACCATCCAAATACATCCCGAAGGTATGCTTAGTGGAAGGCTTGTAAGGTTCGTTACCATTATATGCTTCTACGACGAATTTTTCGCCGACCTTTTTTGCAAACTCCTCAGAGCTATTGCTGTTCAAATCCTTCACTACCCTGTTGTAGTCCATTATATACAGCTGCTCGTCTGGGAAAAGCACTGAAAGGAAGAAATTGAATTCTTCATCGCCCTTAAAATTAGGAAACTCTTCTCTTCTTTTAAGACCTACCTTTACAGCAGAAGCCGAACGATGATGTCCGTCAGCTATATATAAATAATCAATAGCAGCAAATTCCGCTTCCAGCTTTTTAATAACAGCTTCATCATCAATTACCCACACTGTATGGCCTATCTTGTCTTCGGATACGAAGTCATATACGGCCTTGTGCTTTGTCATCCAGCTGTCCACCATGTCGTTGATTGCCTTCTTAGCCCTGTATGTAAGGAATATAGGACCTGTGTTGGCGTTGCAGTAATCAACATGGTTTATCCTGTCCTGCTCTTTGTCTGCTCTGGTAAATTCATGCTTCTTAATTATATTGTTGATATAATCATCTATTGAGTTGCAGCCAACAAGACCAATCTGAGCACGACCATTCATCATCTGCTTGTATATGTACAGATAGTTGTTCTTGTCCTGCTGTAGAATTCCGTCCTTTATCATGCCTCTCATGTTGTCTCTGGCTTTTTCATATACGCTCTTGTCATAGTGATCTATTGATGGGTCAAGGTCTATCTCTGCTTTGTCGACATGCAGAAATGAATACGGGTTGCCCTTAACCATTTCTCTTGCTTCATCACTGTCCATTACATCGTAAGGAAGAGCCGCTACCTTATCCGCCAGCTCCGTTGTAGGCCTAATTGCCTTAAATGCTTTTAATATCGCCATTATTTTCTCCCCTATTCAAAGTGTTTTTGAATAATCTGTACGATTTCCTCACCTATTCGTTCCTGAGCTTCCATAGTTGAAGCTCCTATATGAGGTGTAAGAGAAATCTTTTCATGTGTATATATTCTTTCATTCTTTGTTGGTTCCTCTTCAAATACGTCAAGAGCAGCAGCAGCAACCTTTCCTGAATCAAGAGCATTTAACAGTGCGTTTTCGCATACAACTCCGCCCCTTGCTGCATTTACAATATAAACTCCGTCTTTCATCTTAGCAAACTGTGCTTCACCAATAACAGCCAGCTTATCCTTTGAACCCGGTATATGTATTGATATGAAGTCTGAAATTTCCAAAAGATCATCCAATGTCATGAACTTGAAGTGGTCAAAGCCCTCCATAACACCCATGATATCTGTATAAACAACCTTCATTCCCAAAGCATATGCTCTTTTTGCAACTTCTCTTGCAATTCTTCCAAAGCCGATAAGCCCTAAAGTCTTTCCTGCAAGCTCGATTCCTTCATACTTCTTTTTATTCCACTGTCCTAATCTCATTGTATGATTTGCAATATGAAGATATCTTGCCATGCAGAACATATGTCCAATTGCTAACTCCGCTACAGATGCGCTGCTTGCATTTGGCGTATTGGTTACAGTTATTCCGTTCAGCTTTGCATAGTCTACGTCAATATTGTCAACTCCAACACCGCCGCGTATAACCAGCTTCAATCTTCCAGTTTCCAAAGCTGCATCTATTATTGGCTGCCTTATTTTTGTAGCTGAACGTACTACGACTGCATCAAATTCTTTTATCTGGCTTTTCAATTCTTCCGGCTCATAGAACTGCTCCACTACCTCAAAGCCGCTGCTTTTCAGCTTGTCTATACCGGATTTCTCCATGCCGTCAGTTACTAATATTCTTTTCATACTTCCCCTACCTTTCCTCTCAAGTATTCTTGCTCACCTTTATTATATGTAATTGTGTAGCATTATTCAAACATTTTATATCTATTTTTTGTACAGCTTTGGATATAATAGCAACTCATTGTACGTTTAATATGGACTTTATTCCGATTTTGTATTCGTCCAAGAGCTTTTGTATAGCACAATTGATAACTAGTATATCTAATAAAGAAAAGATAGAGGAAGCCAAACTAACTATTGACTTCTTCTATCTTTACACTCTTGATATATTTAACAATAAAGATGGCACACAACACTGTGAACTCCATCAATAAGTATCGTAGGCGGAACCTCAGACTTGCAGATCTCCATTGCCTTACCACAGCGAGTATGGAAAGCACATCCGGAAGGTGGATTTGAAGGAGAAGGTAAATCTCCCTTCAGTATTATGGCCTTTTTTTTGTTTTCAAAATCCAAGGTAGGAATTGCCGATAGTAAAGCTTGGGTATAAGGATGCTTCTGATTTCTAAATATGTCATCCTTCGTTCCTATCTCTACTATTTTTCCCAAGTACATGACACCAATTGTGTTGCACATGTATTCAATTACACTGAGGTCATGAGATATAAATAAATAGGTAAGCTTATACCTTTCTTGCAACTCCTGAAGCAGATTAATGATTTGTGATTGTATTGAAACATCCAAGGCCGATACAGCTTCATCCAAAATAATGAACTTAGGATTTAGCGCCAGCGCCCGTGCGATACCTATTCTCTGCCTTTGTCCCCCTGAAAATTCATGAGGATACCTTTTTGCATATCTTTTGTCCAATCCTACAACTTCCAGCAACTCAAGGACCCTCTTTTTTCTTTCTTCAGGAGTTCCTATCCCGTGGATGTTCAGAGGATCAATAAGAGTTCTTTCAACAGTCATCCTAGGGTTTAGTGAGGCGTATGGGTCCTGAAAAACCATTTGGATGTCTCTCCTGAATTTTTTCATTTCACTTTTCTTCAGCTTGGTTATATCCGTACCATTGCATATTATCTCGCCGCTGGTTTCTTGGTATAGCCTGATAATAAGCCTTGCAACTGTGGTCTTTCCACAGCCTGATTCTCCAACCAGTCCAAAGGTCTCACCCTGTTCTATACTGAAATTAACACCATCCACTGCCTTAACGCGCATATCCTTTTTTCCTCTAATGGGAAAGTGCTTCTTTAAATCCTTAACTTCTAAAATCATATTCCCTACTCCTTATCCTCACGAAAGCATCTACAGTAATGACCCTGTTCAACTTCAATCAGCTCAGGCTTTAATTGGGAGCATTTCTCTTTTGCCGCAAAACAACGGGGTTGGAATCTGCAGCCTAAAAGCTCATCAGCAGGGTGGGGAACTGTTCCCTCTATATACTTTAGTTTTTTATTGCTCATTCCTATACGTGGAATACAATCTAACAAATTTTTTGTATATGGATGCTGGGGATTCTTAAATATACTTGCTGTATCTGCCATCTCAACAAATTGCCCTGAATACATTACAATTACTTTTTGGCACAGTTCTGCAACCACTCCAAGATTGTGACTTATAAATACAACCGCCATATTGTCTTCCTCTGCCAAATTTTTTATCAAATCAAGAATCTGGGCTTGTATTGTAACATCCAGTGCAGTAGTAGGTTCGTC
The DNA here is from genome assembly GCA_035628995.1 of Clostridia bacterium. Taxonomy (NCBI): domain Bacteria; kingdom Bacillati; phylum Bacillota; class Clostridia; species Clostridia bacterium. The sequence goes on from DASPIR010000010.1 coordinate 247,886, forward strand.
TGCTATAAGTATCTTCGGCTTTAAAGCTATTGCCATTGCAATCATGATTCTCTGACGCATTCCACCTGAAAGCTGGTGGGGATAATCGTGGATAATCTCGCTTGCTCTGGGTATTCCAACTCTGTCAAGAAGCTCTACTGTTTTGACATTTATTGTTTTCTTATCCAAGGAAGTATGGTTTCTGAATACTTCACCTATCTGATCTCCTATAGTAAATACAGGGTTTAGAGAAGTCATGGGCTCTTGGAATATCATAGATATCTCTTTGCCTCGGATTTTAATCATTTCCTTTTCAGGAATGGCTAGCAAATCAGTATCCCCAAACAATATTTTTCCTTGGTCTATTCTACTATTATGTTTTGGTAAAAGCCTCATTATGGAGAAAGAGGTTACGCTTTTACCGCTGCCGGATTCTCCTACTAAGCCAACAATTTCTCCCTTGTTTACACTGAAGGATACATCGTTTATTGCTTTAAGATATCCCAGCTCCGTTTTAAATGACGTTGTTAAATTCTGAATTTGCAATATTGGCGCCATATGAACACATCCTACACTATTTGATTTTTTCAGCTGCTGCCTTAAGAGCATTATCCATTGCAACAACTAGCTTTTCAATTACTTCATCATCGTGTCCCAGTGTGATCGCATGATGTGACAAGGGCTTTGGAACTACCAGTATTCCTTGCTCCAGCATAGCATTTGCAAAGTTTACGTAGTTACTTGTATTGCTTCCTGCCGCATCTCGATAATTCTGCACGCTATCAGTAAAATACCACTGCAAATGTCCGCCACGCCCGTTCATTATGGCTGTGATGCCATACTTTTTTGCGCTCTTTTCAAATTCGGACTTTAAGTAAAGGGTACGCTTATCCAGTGTCTCTCTGACAGTTCCGTCCAATAGCATTTCCATTGCAGCTAACCCTGCTGCCATGGAATAAACATGACCATTAAAGGTTCCTACATAGCCTGTCTTTCCACCAATCGGAGCAGCTATATTCATTACATCTTCTTTTCCTGCCACTGCAGCCAGTATATGACCATTCGCAATAGCCTTCCCGAATATTGACAAATCCGGTACTATTCCAAAATGCTTCTGACAACTTCCATCCGGCACTCTGAAGCCTGTAAGTAGCTCATCAAAGACCAGTAGGATACCAAGCTCATCACAAATAGTTCTCAAGCCCTGCAAATATCCCTTTTCTGATTCTACGAAACCTATGTCTATCATAACAGGCTCAAGAATTAACGCAGCTATTCTGTCTTTATTCTCAGTAAGCAGTATTCTTGAAGCCTCCAGGTCATTAAAAGGAATTACCAGCGATGAATCTATCGCTTTCTTGTCAAGTCCACCAGAACCAGGTACTGCATTAGGTCTCTTGGCATCTCCAACTTCACTTAAGCTTGGAAAATTGCTTATATTTACATAATCAGACCATCCATTATACGCCCCTTCTACTAATGCAAAATCATTCTTGCCAGTATAGGCTCTTGCCATATGCATAACATGAGTTATTGCCTCAGTACCGGAATTCGTAAATCTGACCTTATCTACCGGGAATATTTTTCTAAATACTTCTGCTGCCTTTACTGCCAGTTCAGTTTCTGAACCGGTAGTCAAGCCACTGCAAGACTGAAGATTTTCATTAAACCTTCTGTTGAATTCTTCATTTCCATGACCAAGCATTACTGCACCATTGCCACAATTCAAATCAATATATTCATTGCCATCGACGTCGTAAAGGTAAGCTCCCTTTCCGCTTTTGAAATAAATCGGATGGGGCACTCTGTATCTTGAATTTGAATGAACTCCGTAAGGTACGCTTTTTACGGCCCTATCGTACAGCTGTTTAGATTTTTCCATATTATCCTCCCTATACTATTATCATATTCCTGTTAGAATTATTGAAAATTCTTATGCCTTCTCGATCCACCATGAGAATATCTTCAACTCTCATGCCGAACTTACCTGGGATATATATACCTGGCTCAATACTAAAGCACATGCCAGTTTTTAATATTTGCTTATTACCGTTTTTTATAAACGGAGCTTCATGAAATGATAATCCTATTCCATGTCCTGTTCTGCATATAAAGTATTCACCATAGCCTTCTTCCGATATAATATCACGGGCTACTTTATCTACCTCTTCTGCTGTGATTCCTTCTTTTACTGCTTTTTCTGCTGCAATAGTTGCCCTTAGGCATATATCATACACTTTCTTTTGCTCTTCTGTAGGTTCACCTACAAAAACTGTCCTGGATATATCAGAGCAATATCCCTTGTATGTACATCCATAGTCCAATATAACCAAATCCTGCTCCTCTATAACTCTTTTATCATCATTATAATGGGGCTTGGAACTATTTGGTCCCGAAGCTACTATAGGACTAAAGGATAATCCTTCTCCTCCAAATTGTGTAAGCAGCTCCTTTAGCTTATTGGAAATTTCTTTTTCTGTTACTCCGGGTCTTATGTGTTTCACAACTTCTTCGAAAGTTTTGTCGGCAATTTCTCCAGCCTTTGCTAAATATTGAGCCTCCTCCTCATCTTTAAGAAGTCTTAACTCCTCGAATACATTGCTTCCATTTACATACTTACATGGTATCATATCTTGCATATCGATTAGGTCCATGGCTCTTATTCCATCATTTACTGCTATTGTTTTTCCGTCAAGTCCATAGTCCGCCCCTGCTTTCTCAAAGGATTCCAAGACTCCACCGGCATCTGTCCATATATAAATATGAGCTTCCTCTCCTAATGCTTCTCTAACATCTTCATAATATAGTTCTGGGCATATGAAGAACCATCTGCCATCAGTCAAAACGTAAAAGCCTCTAAATCTCTCATCGGTAAAAGGCTTGATGCCTACAAGGAACTCTACATCATGGCTTGATCCCATAACGCAACCATCAACGTTGTTTTCTCCTAGGATTTTTACTAACTTGGATAACTTTTTTCTGTCTAGCAATAAAACCCACTCCTAAAATATCTTATTAAACTGATTTACTGTATTAGCACTATGCATGTTGCAATACAGATAATTAATGAACTCAGGGAATTTTTCCTTTGGAACATTTTTGTATGCCTTGTAAACCGCTTCATTCCCTCTCCAGTAAGAATACATAAAGGTTTTCCTGAATTTGTGGGATATGAATCTAAATCTTGAATTTACTGCTGCCTCATTCATAAACGCAAATTCTCTGAAGAATTCCTTAACAACATCTGCATCCTTATTCTCTTCGTGAAGCATATGTGCTCCTGCATAAGAGGCGAGACTCTTAGTTGCCTGAATAAGCTCGTTTATCTGGTCATCTAAGGCCTTGTCCCATTCCAGAAACCTTCCTCCATTATCTGCAATGCCTTCAAATATTGAACTGCTTGCTGTATTTGTAATCACCAGAGCCGCATCTAATGGAACATCTCCAGCCTCTACTCTTTGTCTTCTTACCTCCATGTGTGCAGCATGCCCAGGGAAGGTCTCATGGGTGATGAGGTGTTTCAGATCCTCATAGGTGTGATCCAAATCGCCATTTATAAGCATCTGATTACCTAAAAAGTCAATGTATGCCCCATATGGAACGTCATGAACTACTATAGGTTCTATATTTATATCTGCAATTTCATTAATGCCAAACTCAATAGTCTGATCCTTTGCCGCATTAATGAGATCTTTAAGTACGGTACCCACTGAATCTTTGTTTACAATATGCTCCTTCTGCCAAGCTTTTACTTTTTCCTTCAGGCTGCCCTTATAATTTTTATTAGATAGAAGCATACCTAATTTTGCATGTAGCATATTCCTTTGATTTTCAGTCACGGGATTTGGATCCACCTGAAGCAAATTCTGAACCAGGTATCTATATTCATAATCATTTTTTTCAAAAACCCACTCACCTAAAAGCATTGTCGATGCAATTTGCTCCGACATATAATTTCTTCTCACATCGTTTTCTAGCGTTTTATACTTATCATATAGCCCTTTTAGAGTTTCTTTTGCTTCCATCCAGTTTTCTAAGGGTTTGTATTCTATTTTAGTTAGAATAACAGGCACCAACCCTTCCGAGGAAAAGGAGGTTTCACCATCTGCAAGATTCTTTCTATACAATCCATCCATCCTCAAAACAGTTTGTGCGTATCTTTCAGCTAGCTTAAAGTCTTCTGGAGAGTACTTGTATTTCATTAAAACTCACCTTCTGCAGTGCTTAAATCACCTATCATAAAAGAGAAATCTCCAGGTAGTATTGTGTTAACGCTACCTCTCATAAGTATTATAAGGTTCCTGTCATATGGTGCTTTTATTTCTTCCAGAAGCTCCAGAGTCATAGGATTATATACCTTACCAAGCGTAACTTTTCCTTCAACTATTGTATTCATCTGGCTGTATTTCAGGCCTGGTACGAAAAGTCCGCCATGATGGGGGTTTACATGCTCTATATGGTCAACTACTATCTGGTCTTTTCTTGTTTCTGCTTCACCAGGTATTACTTTTTTGTATTTTAATATGTTTAGAATGCCTTTTACCGCTTTTTCAATATAGTAGCTGTCGTTAGGGCCTCCGCCGCATTCTATATTCATTGTCGGGATTCCTTTTGGCTTTGTATAGGTAGCAGTTGTCCCTACATAGTCTACTTTTGGCCTATACAATATTTTAGATAGGAAGGATCTTGAGAAACCTTCATCATTTATAATGTAAGCATAGTCAACAACCGGATCCTGTCCGCCAGCATGTACATCTACATATGCATCCAAGCCGTCCAGGAACTTATCCGCCATAACTCTTGCCTGTATTTCAGTAAGAGTGCCATTATAGTTTCCTGGGAAAATCCTGTTCATATTGTTTCTGTCGATTGGGTTGTTTCTTTTAGCTTCTTCAAAAGCTAAAGGGTTTGCGGTCGACATAATTTTTACAGTACCGCTTATTTCCATACCTTTCAGTTCTTCTGCTACCCTCCTGAGTATTTCTACGCCTATGGTTTCATCCCCATGCACCGATGCAGAAAATCCAATCACAGGACCTTTTTCGCCTGAAAACTCATGGACCGGAAGTCTAAGCTCAAGACCATTAGCCATGTAGCATACTGGTAATTCATAGTATTTATAATTATTCATCGTTGTCTCTCCTTCAATTCTTTCTATTTTCTAGTCAGTTTTGGATCAGTAATATCCCTTAAGCCGTTACCCAGCAGATTGAAGCCCAGAACTGTAAGCATTATCGCCAGCCCAGGAAAAATCGACAAATAAGGGGCATTTCTTAAAAACTTCAAGCCAAAGGCAAGAGTAGATCCCCAACTTGCTGTCGGAGGCTGTACTCCCAAGCCTAAAAAGCTCAGGGTAGACTCACTTATTATTGCAGTGCCTAGTCCCAGAGTAGCCATAACTATTATAGGAGCTAAAGCATTTGGCAATATATAAGTAAATATTATTCTTAAGTCACTAGCGCCTGTAGTAATAGCCGCCATAATATACTCTTCTTCTTTTATTGATAAAACACTTGACCTGACAACCCTTGTATAGGAAGTCCAATACACCATGCCTAGAGCAAGCATTACATTTCGAGTACTAGGCCCCAAGGCCGCGACAAAAGCAATTGCCAGCAGTATTATTGGGAATGCCAGAAAAATGTCTACAAACCTCATTATGATTTTGTCTGTCCAGCCTCCATAATAGCCTGCAATCAATCCCAAAAATACTCCCACAAACATTGCTAGCCCAACTGCTATAACACCAACCTGCAGGGATACTTTGGCACCATATATGAGTCTTGTCAGCAAATCCCTTCCGAACTGGTCAGTTCCGAGCAGGTGAGTATTACTCGGCCCCTGCAGTCTATTCGGCATATTCATTGTATAAGGATCATAGGGTGATAGCACCGAAGCTAACAGTGCACAAATTATAACGATGATTACTATTACTCCCCCTATGACTGCAGACTTGTTATTCAATAGTCTTTTGAAAAATAAAGATTTCATGGTTCACCTCTAATGACGGATTTTCGGATTTATTACTACATACAAAACGTCAACTAACAGGTTTATTACCGCAAAGGTTGTTGCTAGAAATATAACCCCTCCCTGTACCATCGGGAAATCTCTTTGAGATATTGCAGTAACAATTATCCTACCGATACCAGGCCAAGCAAATACAGATTCCGTTATAATAGAACCGCCCAATAGAGTTCCAAACTGCAAACCTACTATTGTTACAACAGGAAGCAGTGCATTTCTGAAGGCATGCTTCATAATAACTTTTCTTTCGGCAGTTCCTTTGGCTCTGGCAGTTCTTATATAGTCGCTGTCCAGTACCTCCAGCATAGTGGATCTTATCATTCTTGATATCATGGCTGATCCCATTATGCCTAGGGAAGTTGCCGGTAAAATGAGCTTTCTTAAACTCGTCAAAAGTACATTTCCCGAACCAGTAGTCACTAATACTTTCAGCCCTTCAATTATAGATTCGCCTCTCCCAAATGAAGGCAGCCAACCAAGTTCAACAGAGAAAAGCAGTATTAGAAGGACGCCAATCCAGAAGACAGGCATTGATATTCCTATCTGTGCAAATGCCATACTTGTATAATCAATCCACGTGTTCTGCTTGACTGCTGAGATTATTCCCAAAGGTACTGCAATTATCAAGGATATTATTAGAGCTGTCACTGAAAGTTCTATAGTTGCAGGAAAACTTGTCTTAATAACCTCCATTACAGGTTGCCTAAGGAATATAGAATTTCCAAAATCCAAAGTCAGCATATTTTTTAGGTAGGAGAGAAGTTGGACAAAAATATTTCTGTCCAACCCCAAAATCGACCTAATTCTAGCTATATCTTCAGGCGTAGCATCTTGTCCCAACATAACCATTGCCGGATCCCCAGGTATCAGCCTCATTATAAAAAATACAAGCACTGTTATACCGAATACTACTGGTATGATTTGAAGAATCCTGTTAAATACATATTTAACCATCTAATCACCTATATGTTTTGCGAAACACATATTATAGCGTTCTTCAAATTTCGCATAAACATTTCCTTAGTTGTTATTGAATTCGCCTTTAACCCAATATAAATTCTTCAGTGCGTTCAATATGGTTCCGTTTAATTTTTTACTTTCGCATCTCTCATTGCAGATATCTGACCAGAGGGCATTGGTGTATAGCCTTCAAGGTTCTTGTTGTACATTACTATATAACCTTGGAATACTAGAGTTTTCCACATAACCTCATCATTGATCATCTGTGCAGTTTGCTGATAAATCTTTGCTCTTTCAGACTGGTCGGAAGTAGTTCTTCCCTTGTCCAACAAAGCGTCCATTTCAGGATAGCTGTATTTGCCGTAGTTCTGTCCTCCGCCAGTATGGAACTGGATATACATTCCTCTGTCAGGGTCAGTAATATTAAGCAATCCAGCTATGGCAATATCATAATTTCCAGCTGTAAAATCTGCGCTTAGAGTAGCCCATTCATATGTGCTCACCTGAGCGTCTATCCCGTTTGATGCAAGGGTGTTTTGAATATATTCTATAGCTTGAACCCTATTTGGATCTTCAGTATGTGTTGACAGTCTAACAGTTAACTTCTTGCCGTCCTTGTCAAGTATTCCGTCTCCATTAGTATCCTTCCAACCTGCATCACTGAGTACCTGCAAGCCCTTTGCTGGATCATATGGGTAATCTTTAATATCTGCTGAATATGCCCATGATGCTGGCAAAACAGGTCCGTTTGCAGGAGTATCCATTCCCTGATATATGTCTTTCGATATTGTATCCTTATCAATCATATAAGCTAAACCGATTCTTACATTTTTATCCTTTAATATTTCAGACTGATGATTGAAGTTTACAAAGGTAACTCCGAGACCATTAGCCTGGTACACTACAACTTTGTCTTCCTGCTTCATTCTAGGTACATCCTGAGGTGAAAGCGGCGAATGGATGAAATCCACATCCCCTGCTTCTAGTGCAGATACTCTTGTTGTGTTGTCAGGTATAGTATGTACTTCAATATTTTTTGTTGCCGGTGTGCCACCAAAATATGAATCGTTGGCAGTTAACTTAATAACGCTGTTCTTACTCCAGCTTACGAACTTATAAGGGCCTGTACCAATAGGATTCTCAGCAAAGCCCGGGTTGTCCTTAGCACTCTGCGGTACTATTTTATGATCCATATAAGTTAATAACGGAGCGTATGGTTCACTCATGTTAAACTGTACCGTATAGTCATCAGGTGTAAGTATTTCCTTTATTGGCACATATCTGGACCTGGCAGCTGAACCAAAGTCTTTGTCAAGAATAGTATCAAAGGTGTACTTTACGTCTGCTGCAGTAAATGCAGTACCATCATGCCACTTAACATCTTTTTTCAAATGAAATATCAGGGTAGTAGCATCCTTCTGTTCCCAACTTTCTGCCAAACATGGCTGGGGTTCCAGCTTTTCATTAAGCTCTACCAAGCCGCTGAATACTAGTTCTCCAACTCTAACGACTGATACGTTTGTTTGAAGTCTTGGATCCAACGTATTTGGATCAACGTCAACTGCAATCTTTATTGTATCCTTATAATCTGATGTTCCATTTGCTCCCTGATCCACAGGCTGCGAAGCAGGTTCGGGCTTTCCACAGGCTGCAGTAAATACTAAAATTGCTACAACTAGTACTAAACACAGTATCCTTTTTTTCATTTTCGCTCCTCCTCATACTTATTATTTATTAGTTAAGAAATCTACAGTACTATGATAATTTAGACTTCAGCACAATATATATTATTCGTATATGACCGATTGCAAATATTTGTGTTGATTTATACAATAACTTTGTTATGTAGATTCCAAAAATAATCATACAAATTCTTTCTACATAGCGTGATAGCATGTCTTATCACACTGATACAGCTTATCGACACGCTATAAATCTGTTTATTTTCTTTTCCAGTATGCTTAATGGTATAGAGCCTAATTTTAGAACAGCCTCATGATATTCCTTTATGTCGAACCTTTCCTGCAAAGTAGTTTCTGCTTTTCGTCGGAGTTCTTGCATCTTGAGGCTTCCCATTTTGTAGGCCAAAGCCTGGCCTGGCATGTCCACGGCATATCTTAAGGATTCTGTAAATATCTCTTCCCCTGTCAGTGATGTGTTCTGCTTCATAAAATCTCTCGCTTTATCCATTGTCCAACCTAAAGCATTGAGTCCTGTATCAACTACCAGTCTGGTGCAGAGCACTAAATCCCACAGGTATCTTCCGTATAAGTCATAATCGGTGTAAAGTCCCATCTCATTGGCCAGATCTGCTGAATATTCCGCCCAACCATCTGCAAAAGCAGTGTTGAAATGACTGTTGCATATCTTCGGCAAGCTCTCATCCTCGGCAATTAGATTCATCTGAAAATGATGCCCCGGCAGCAGCTCGTGATATACTATGGCAGCAGCCCGTATCTGGCATCTTGTATCCAATTCTCCTCCGCTGAAATAGTAAACCCCGTTTTTATCTGTTCCCACGGGTACAGCATAGTAGCCCCATGAGGTTGAGGATTCTCTGGCTGCCTCTATCGGTCTTACTTCGCAGTCCGTAAGCGGTTGATTATAAAAATAGTCCTTTAGAAGTGGCCTTATCAGTTCAAGGTGCTTTGTCAACCGGTTGCCTAGGTCTTCCTTTGTTTTGTCAAAAAACTGTGAATCTTTATTCAATAATTTATTGAACTCTTCTATACTTAAATCAAAACCAAGTCTTTTTATGATATCCTGCATTTTAGACTTGGTAATTTCAAGGTTTTTCAGCCCTATATTATGTACTTCTTCCGGTGTAAGTTCATATGATGTAAACACTTTAACCAAGGCCTTATAATATTCTGTTCCTCCCGGTTGATTGCACAGACCTGGTCTACTTTTCACATTTTTTATGTAGTCATTTTTTAAATACTCAATTGTTATCTTAATTTCATCATTAAACCTTGTTATTGCATTATTAATCCTATGTTCAAAGTATTCTCTATCCTTTAGTATAAGATTGTCGGCTTTGCTTACATAACTCAAATCTCCATTGTCAGGATCTTGAATGAAGCCTTTAAGCATTTTTTCAGTTATTACACATTCCTCCTGTGGTATGGTTATACCCTTCTCCCTCTGTAAATGAAGCTTTTCTCTTATAAACTTCATTGTGGAAGCCATCTGTTCCAAAAGTCTGACATAGTTCTCCAAACCGCTGTCATTGTTAATTGGAAACTTGGATAACCCTTTTATCAGGTATGGTATAGGACATGTGTTGTGTGTAATATTGAATTTATACCAGTAATACTTTTCATTAGTCACAATATAATTGCAAAAGTCTTCTATGGCTTCTATCATTAATTCATCATATTCTGATAAAAGGTTTTCCTCTTTTATACTCTGCATCCTTTTGACAAAGTCCTCTGCTTTTCCAGTGTCAAAAAGAGCCTTTTCATAAGACAAATCTATCAAGACACCACTTTTGAAATCACATCTTGTAAAGCTGTAAAAATCATTGGTGCTGACACTTTGAAAAAACAGATCAGCTTCCTTTTTAATTAAACTGTTGGTTTTCATTAAATGGCCTCCTTACTCTACCAAAACCCAAACCAATTCACAATCGGTGTCGCCCTCATTAATGCTCCAATGTTTTTCTGCCTTAGGTACAAAGCTTATATCTCCTGTATCCAGGTTGGATAAACCATTTTCCGTCCCTATTGCCACCTTTCCTTTTACAACAAAACTAAATTCGTCGTTTTCATGGAAAGTAGCTCCTTCTGCTGGAATCCTTGATCCGGGCTTAAGAGTAGCTTTGCCCATTTTTATCACTTTTCCGTTCGAACTATTTTCTACCGCGGTAACTATTATATAGCTGCCAAAATCTTCTGAAATAAAGTCCTTATTTCTTGTAAAATGCATTTTTATCTCTCCCTTCAATTTAATAGCAGTTTAGTATGATTTATAATATTAGACTATCAAAATATAGTGGGCGTTATGATACTCAGCATCACCAATTCCTGATCCTCTGGATTTATTGTTTTGTGTGGAAGCGTTGATGGGTAATGCATTGTTTCTCCTTCGCTTATTATATATTCTGCTCCATCAACAATAAACACGGCTGATCCCTTTAGTACATAGTAAAATTCTTCACCCTCGTGAGAAGTTTCTTCACTCTCGTAGAAATTGGGTTTCATTGTTACTAATACACCCTCTAATTTTCTGTTTTCAAATTTCCCACTTAGCCTAATATAGCTGATAAATGACTTTTCAAGTCTTAGTAATATTTGATTGTCCTTCTTATTAACAAAGCTTGTCTTATCATCAACATCTACTAAGTCTCTCAAAGAAACGTCAAGGGCATTGGCAATACTCTTCAATGATACTATTGTCATTGATGAGATACCTCTTTCAACTTGTGACAGAAAACTAACCGATAAATTAGTTTTTTCGCTTAACTCCTTTAATGTCATATTTTTTTCTAATCTACGTTTTCTGATTTCTTTACTAATATTATCCACTGTCTTTTGTTCCACTTCGCCCTCTCCTTTTTCATATTACTTCATTTTTTCACTGTCACTTAAATTTTATAATTTTCAGTGAATTTTGTCAACTATTATTTAAATATTACACTATTAAAAATTTCACTACTTTTTTATTTGTTTCTGCATTGAATTCACACTAGAAATTATATTGGGTATAGTATGAATCCAATAACAATTAAGGAAACATTTACACTAAATTTGAATAAGATCAGATACAAAAAAATACGGCTCTCGTATATTTGATACGTGAGCCGGACAAGTGTTACTAATATTTGACTTATAGTCCTAATATTTGATCAATATTCTTAATCAGTTCCTTTACTTCATCTAGTGTGTAATCACCCATGTGGGATATTCTGAAGGTTACATCCTTAAGGTCTCCATAACCGTTGGAGATTTCAAAGCCTCTTTCACCCAGCTGTTTATTGAGGTCGCTTACGTTGATGCCTTTTGTGTTCTTAATAGTTGTAAGAGTATTTGAAAGATACTTGGGATCTTCAACAAATATCGCAAAGTTCTTCTTAGCCCATGTACGCACATATTCAGCCATCTCAATGTGTCTTGCAAATCTCTTTTCGATACCTTCAGCAAGTATCTTATCCAGCTGATAGTCCATTGCAAACATATGTGCCAGTGAAGGAGTCGATGGATACTGGTGGTCTTTCTTCTGTATAGTGTCATAAAGCTCAACAAGGTCAAAGTACAGTCCTCTGTTTTCTACCTGTCTGGCAGCTTCAATAGATCTTTGTGTAACTGAGCATATTGACATACCGGCAGGCAAGCCCATACATTTCTGTGTTGAAGTTATACAAACATCTATTCCCCATTTGTCAACCTTAATGTCTGCTCCACCCATTGAACTTACAGTGTCGACAAGATAGAGTACCTCTGGATATTTTGATTTAAGAAGCTCTCCGATTTCACCGCAAGGATTCATTATACCTGCCGATGTCTCATTGTGCGTCACTGTTATAGCATCATATTTACCTGTTGCAAGTGCTTCATCTACCATGGCTACAGTTGTTGGTTTGCCAGGTGCTGATGAAATCTTGTCTGCTGGCACTCCATTTGATTTAGCCATTTTGTACCATCTGTCACCAAAGGCTCCTACTGAGAATACAGCAACTCTTTTTCTTGTACAGCAGCGGATAGCAGCTTCCATAAGCCCGCTTCCTGATGAAGTTGAAAGTATCATTGTGTTATTTGTCTGGAATACCTTTTGAAGTTTTTCGGAAATGCCTCTCTGTAATGCAGAAGCAGCTTTTGAACGATGGCTGATCTGAGGTGTAGCCATTTTCTGAAGAACATCCTCACGTACGTCAATTGGGCCGGGGATAAATAGTTTCTTGTGCATTTTTATTCCTCCTTTTGAATTTACATCTTTTTCAACTATTATTTTAATGATTGTGTATTTTTTGTTATATACTAAAGATAATAATAACATTTGCAGGAATAACCCTCAACAGGTAAATTCAAAAATAGTGCATAACGCGTTATTCATAATCTTCCGACAATGTTACATTACTTTTCATTCCACTTTTTATTATGTGATTCTAAAGGCTCTACGATTCTGATATACTGGAATTGTGAACAATTATCATATAATATATACATAGTTCTCACAACATTGATTATTATGCAAAGGGGCAGCTATGAAAATTGATTTGGAAAAGCTTAAGAATAGAAAGATAAATATATGCAATAAGGATATTTGCAAAGAGTTCTCTGTACTTGTGCCTATAGTAGAAAGAGCCGGAGAACATTCTCTTCTATTTGAAGTGAGATCTGAGAACCTCAATAATCAGCCTAATGAAATATGCTTTCCCGGAGGCAAAATTGAAAGCATGGAGGAAAGCGTGAAAGCTGCTGTCAGAGAAACCTCCGAAGAACTGCTGATACCTGAGAATAGTATAAGGGTAATAGGCCAGCTGGATACGCTGGTCACACCTTTCAATACTGTGATTTATCCCTTTGTCGGCCTATTACATGATTACCATGGGAAATACAATATCGACGAGGTAAAGGAGACCTTCTACATACCAATGTCCTTCCTAATGGAAACAGAGCCTCTGTGCCGCTATATAGATATTGAGATGAAGCCCAAGGAGGGCTTCCCCTATGAAATGATTCAAAAGGGCAGGAACTATCCTTGGGCAAAAGGCAAGTATCCGGTATACTTTTATACCTATGAGGATAGGATTGTATGGGGTATTACAGCAAGGATCACATATAACTTTATACAGCTGCTAAGGGCTGATATGCCTTAACTCCTTATGATGTTTTCAAGCTCCTTCAGATCTGTCACAGGAGCCCTGCAAGAGAAATTCTCACATACATAAGCCGTAGCCTTGTCTTCTATCATTATTTGACCTTCGGTATAGGCCGCAATGCTTGTTATCCCAGCTGCTACAGCTTCTTCATCCTTGAACACGACTACAGTAAAAGGAAGAAAGTGGTCATTGACCATGGAAAACATCCTTCCAGCACTCTGATCCTCCCGATTTCCTACTATGACTATTTCGCTTGCTTTGCTATTTACAAAGAGCAGTGCCATGAGCATATGAGTGTATCCCATAGGATACCCTTCTATCAGGCCTCCAAAAGTGCTGAGCTGTTCATATGCTTTATCCTCCAGGTCAGAGTCCCCTGTGAGCCTTCCCAATCTCAGCAAGTTCACCGCAGCTACTGAGTTTCCAGAAGGAGTTGCACCGTCGTACACATCCTTAGGCCTTACAATAAGCTTTTCGCTGTCGCTTCCATACAGGAAAAGACCTCCATTGTCCTCATCATAGAAATACTTCAGCATATCCTTGTTCAAAGCTAGGGCAAATTTCAGATATTCTGCCTTAAAGGTTGCTTCATAAAGCTCAATCAGCCCCCAAGTCAAAAATGCATAATCATCCAGATAGCCTGAATAGGCAGCTTCGCCCTCTCTATATCTGGCAAGCAGCCTGCCATCCTCCCGTACAAGCTTTGATTTTATAAAAGCTACTGCCTTTTCTGCTGCTTCAGCATATTTTCTATTATTCAGCACTCTTGCTCCCATTGCCAGTGCAGCTATCATTAAACCGTTCCATGAGGTAAGTATTTTATCATCCTTATATGGATGCACTCGTTTTTCTCTTGCTTCAAATACTTTTTTTCTATAATCCTCTACCGAATTTGCAGTTATTCTATCAAAGGCTTCCTCATTGTGCAATAAATTGGGTATGCTCTTCTCCTCAAAATTGCCCTTCTCGTTTATTCCATAGTAGCCATTGAATTCCACTGCTGCGTCCTCGCCCAGTATCTCTGTAATTTCCTTTGGACTCCACACATAGAACTTCCCCTCGACTCCCTCCGAGTCAGCATCCTCTGCCGAATAAAAACCGCCCTCATCCGATGTCATATCCCTTAATACATATTCGAATATTTGTCTGGCAACTTCCCCGTATTGTTTTTTTCCTGTGGCCTGATAGGCTTCTAGATATATAATAGCCAACTCGGCGTTGTCATAAAGCATTTTTTCAAAATGTGGCACCAGCCATTTACGATCTGTAGAATACCTGGAAAATCCATATCCCACATGATCGTATATACCTCCCCTGTACATTGAAACCAGGGTCTTTTCCACCATTTTCAACGCATCTGAATCATTTGTGACTTTCCAATATCTCAGTAAGAATTGCAGGTTATGAGGCGTAGGAAATTTAGGTGCTCTTGCGAAGCCGCCATATTCACTGTCAAAGCTTGATTTGAAGCCTTTGAATGCCTTGTTTGCCTCTTCTAAGCTAAGTTCCCCCTCAGAACCAGCTCCTGAGTCCGATCTTATATGCTCCAGTATACTCTCTGAAGTCTCTAGCAGACTATCTTTCTGAGTGTTCCAAGAGTACATGGTTTTCTCCAGTATCTCAAGCACTCCGGGATAGCCCATCCTTGCCTTCTTAGGGAAATAGGTACCTGCGAAAAAAGGCTTTTTGTCAGGCGTCATAATGATGGTCAGTGGCCATCCTCCGCTTCCCGTAAGCGCTTGACAAACATTCATATAAATATGGTCGATATCAGGCCTCTCCTCCCTGTCGACTTTTATGGCTATGAAGCTACCGTTCAAAGCCTTTGCTACTTCCTCATCCTCAAAGGATTCCCTCTCCATTACATGACACCAATGGCAGGTGCTATACCCTATACTAAGGAATATTGGCTTATCTTCTGCTACAGCCCGTGAAAAAGCTTCACCACTCCATGGATACCAATCCACAGGATTGTGGGCATGTTGGAGCAGATATGGGGATTTTTCTTGTATCAGCTTATTTGTATATTTGTGTTTATTCTCAGTTGACATGTTCTCACTTCCATTCAATAAATTCGAAAGTAGTTTTTGTCATATGCATAATACATATTCAACAATATTTAATAATAAGGTTAAGTGTGTGAACCGAACCGTGTTCAGTGAGCGTCAAATAGAATTCACTGTTGACGTATAAAAAACATAATGATAGTATGAAATTGGTTAAATTTAGAAGAAAGGAGTTGGTTTTATGTTCTTAAAAATTATAGAGGTGAGAAGAGGTTAAAGGATATCTTTGACGATTGACCTAATGTCAATTATATCTTATCTTTTTATCCTCAAATATGAGGTGACTATTATGAAGATATCAGATTCTTTTGAAACGAAAAGGATGAAATTCCGTTTATTAAACACTAAGGATATAGAAGTAATCTACAAGCAATTTTCCGACCCAGATATGTGTAAATATTTTAGCGAGCCCCCATGTGATTTGGAAGAAGCCAAAGGCATCATTGAGCATTATCAAAATCCAGAGGAAAAAGGTTACCTTCGTTATGGTATGTTTGATAAAAATACTGATTTATTTATCGGAACATGCGGTTATCATTACTGGGATAATGAACTTAAACAAGTAGAGATTGGTTATGACATTTGGAAGGATTATTGGGGAAAGGGTTATGTATCTGAAGCATTACCATTACTCATTAACAAATGCTTTGAGTATCTAAATGTCAATTGTATTTATATTCTTACGCATCCGCAAAATAAAGCATCTATAGCAAGTGTCAGTAAGTTTGGTTTTAAAGAGTGTGAACCTTGCCGAAAGCTTGATGTAGAGCCACAATTATGTATGAAATTGATGAGAACAGAATTATATAGTAAAAATTAGTTTTATGTCGCTTGTTCCCTATACAGGAATGAGCGACTTTTTATATGAATTGCAGTTAATAGGTTACATGACACCAATGACAGGATGCATTTATACCTATGAGTACCCAATAGACAGGAAGATTGGCTTATCCTCAGCCTTCGCCTTCTCAAATGCTTCCGGCTCCCATGTGAACCAGTTTATAGGGTTGAAGGCATGAGCTAATAAATAAGGCGACTTCTGCGTTATCAGTCTATTAGGTACTTTTTCATTAGGCATTAAATCATCTCCTTTCAAATATATTTGATTTAGTTTACCCTAAAAATAAAAAGGTTACTAACCTAAGTTCAACGAGTTCCGTTTTGAGGTGCAAAACTTAAAATAACAGTGATTTTCACAGGTAAAAACACATATAAAATCGCAGATGAAATCACAAGCATTTTAGCACAGAAAAACCCCTGCATATCATAAGTATGCAAGGATCACTTGTTGCACTTTATAATAATATTGTCTATTTGAACAATTAGCTGTTTTGTAATATTTTTGAAATCTCATTAAATCTTTCATTACTGATACCAAGTTTTTTCTTAAATCTTTCATCATTCATTCTTGCAGCTATTATCTTGTCTGGAGATAATTCATTAATAATATTTTTAACCTTATTAATAGTTTTCTCTGTATCATTATATCCCTTGATAATTGTCACTTCTAATATGAATTTACCTTTATATTGCTTATTAAAAGTAATCATATTTGAAATATATTCTTCGAGTGTATACCCCTCAATTGGTCTTTGGATTTTTTGAAAATCTTCTTCTGTTACTGCTTTTATTTCTCCAATAACTTCATCACACATATTTGCTATTTCTTTATATTCATTCCTACCAAGTAAGTAACCATTAGAAAGCAATCTTACAGGCAATCCTTTACTTTTGATGAGTTCTATAATATCTCTAATTTTTTCATTTACTAGAGCTTCGCCTTTAGAGTTAATAAAAACTAAATCTACTTTATTTTTTTCTAATTTACTCTCTAGCTCTCTTAATGAATTATCCATTTCCGCAAATGACTGCGGTGTATCCACCTTATTGTATGACCTTCCAATAGGACAAAAAATACAGTCAAAGTTGCAATATTTTTCAGGCAATATATTTATTTCTAGTACCCTTTGACCATCCTCAATATAAATATCCTTATAGCTAAAACCACCCATTCCTTCATCCCCCTAAAATTACTCGATTGAAACTTTCTTATTATTAATATCTAGAATTGAAACTCTGTTTGTTCCTCCTAGATTATCTTGCACTATTTTTGCTAAATCCTTCAAAGCATTTTCAAATTCTATTAGTCTTTTTTCATCAGTTAACTCAATACATAGTAGAGCGTTATTTGTACTTTCAGTAAGCATTGTTCTTACTGCCTCACGCCAATTTAAGCATCTGCAAATTGCTCCATTATTATCTTTGTAGACTATTTCGCCTTCATATGGAGGTGCATTTTCATCTGTACCTAATGGAATAAACTCCTCATTTCCAACTGCCTTCGTCAATCTAATATCGCCAACGAATTTGTCTATATCCTCACCACCGCAAGGCAATGCATATCTTAACGAAATAGAATTATAAATATCCACCAGAGGGTTAATAGTTCCTATATGATTTCCATTATAAACTCGTTTTAATAATGCTTCAATTGATGACCTTGCACCTTTCTTTGTTTTAAATTTTTGAAATGCTTCTCTCCATGTTTTTATTACCTCATTATTGCTAAATTCCGAATCCCGTAAATAATTTAATGCTTCTTGTTCTGCCTTTAAAAGCATTTCATTATATTTTTCTTCATCTTTTATTGAATTATCTATACCATGACAAATAACAACTCCAATCTTTGCATTAGGGAATACGCTCCAAAAATCATCCTCGATAATAAAGTTTTTCATTAAAATACCTCCTCAATAGATATTAATTTCAAACCAATGATTCCACTAACTATAAATACTATACAAACTATACGCACGATATTTATGGGTTCCTTAAACAGAATAATACCTAACAATACTGTACCAATAGTGCCTATTCCTGTCCAGATTGCATATGCAGTACCTATTGGTAGACTTTTTAAAGACAATGATAAAAAATAGAAACTTGCAACTATTCCTATAATAGTTAGTATGTTAGGCAGTGTTTTTGTAAACCCCTGGGAATACTTTAAACCGATTGCCCAACCAATTTCCAAAATTCCTGCTACCACCAAATAAAACCACTCCATAATTACTCCTTCCAAAATCAATATTTGCGTTCACCATAAGAATATTTCATAGCAATATTCTAAAATAAGTAAAATAAAAAAGCCCAAGGAAATATTTTCAAAATATCTCCCAGGCTTTTATCCTTCCGTGTACACAGTTACCTGTGCGTCTTCTCTTGGACCAGCCAGTTATAAACTGCGGAACCCTAGAAGACTAAACTATATTAAATATTTTACGATTTATAATTTGCAATTTATAGATGAATATTAGCATAATACAAAATCTAAGTCAACTTACATTTTTGCAAAATCAAACAATTATTCATTACTATGATACCAAATTCACAGTAGAAATCACATGCGATTTTCATTGCGAAAATACATCTGACTTATAGTGTGATTTAGGTGCTTCGCACCTCAAAACGGAACCTTTTGCCATCAAAGTAGTGCTCTTAATAATATGCGTATAAGATAAATAAAAAGAAGTATATTTCATCAATAGTAACTGAAGGTATGCGATAACTATACAGATAAGAAAGTATGCTTACTCTTATTTAACCCCACTATTGTACATTTTATAAATGATGCGTCTTAAGCAACGGGGAACGGGTACCACGGTTTTCCTTCGGAAAAATACTGAAATCCACTAAACACACGGTGGGAAAAAATATTCTGAAACATAAGTAATAATCGATAAAGAGTAAGTATCAAAACTCTCTAATGTCGCTATATATTATATAAAATTAACCGTGCAATTCCGTAGGAATCCGTGGAAC